>NZ_SOGE01000019.1:0-43201 GCF_004402575.1 Cryobacterium sp. TMT2-4
CCGGCTGGTCTTCAAGCTGCCCCGCGACGAAGCCGCCGAGGCCCTGGACAAGTGGGTCGGATGGGCCCGCCGCAGCCGAATCCCGTCGTTCGTGAAACTTCAACGCTCCATCGTCAAGCACCGGGCCGCGATCCTTGCATCGATCGAGCACGGCCTCTCCAACGGCCGGATCGAGTCCGTCAACACCAAGATCCGGCTCCTTACCCGAATCGCCTTCGGCTTCAAATCACCCGACGCCCTCATCGCCCTCGCCATGCTCAGCCTCGGCGGCCACAAACCCGCACTCCCCGGCCGGGATTAACCCACAGAAGCAGCAGGAGAGCCGAGATTTTGCCCAAATCGGCACTGAATGGGCCAAGAGAGCNTTGCCCAAATCGGCACTGAATGGGCCAAGAGAGCGGTTACACGCGAAAATCTCCGTCGAATTGGTTTGATACCGGGTGCGGCGGGCCCAACGCAGGGTGTGGGTGTGGGTGTGGGTGTGGGTGTGAATGTGGCGGTGGCCGTGCGGTTGGTAGAGCATTGAGAGTCGGCGCGCAGGGCATCGTATTCTGTTATTTGAATCAAGCCCGGCTCAACATGCCTGCGGCGGCATTCGTCGTCGATCCGCTGCGTTTGCCCGGTCACCCCGTCGCAGGGGGCATGGCAGGAGTCCGCAGTGAGGTGCCTCGCGCAGCCTCACCGGAGTGCATACTTGATTTGCGTTCACAATTGTGACCGTGCACATGCCAACAAGGTCTTCCTGTGACTATCGATCTGCCCAAGGGGCGTGCCCCGAGCATCCGTGATGTGGCGCGCCTCGCGGGGGTCTCGCATCAGACCGTTTCGCGCGTGCTCAACGACCACCCCAGCATCCGTGATTCCACCAAGGCGAAGGTGTTGCAGGTCATGGAAGACCTGCAGTACCGGCCGAACCGGGCGGCCCGCGCACTGTCGCGCGGGCGTTCGCGCACCATCGGCCTGCTCTCGGCGGAGAGTGCCTACGGGCCGGCGAGCAGCATCGCCGCCATCCAGGACGCCGCCCAGGAAGCCGGCTATTACGTCAACACCGCGAACCTCACATCCGTCGACACGGAGTCGATCGAGGCGGCGCTGGAGCACCTGATGAACCAGTCCGTGGAGGGCATCGTCGTGATCGCGCCGCAGGTGCGGGTCTTCGACGCCCTGGAACAGCTGTCCATCGATGTGCCGTTCGTCACCCTGCAGTCCACCGGCCGCCTCGACAATTCCCTGTCCGTCGACCAGATGACCGGTGCCAGACAGGCCACGCGGCACCTGATCGACCTCGGCCATCGGAGTATCTACCACCTTGCCGGACCCCAGGACTGGATTGAGGCCGAGGCCCGAATGCGCGGCTTCCTCGACGAGATGTGGGAAATGGATGTGCCGACCATGGCGCCGATTCTGGGCGACTGGACCGCCGACTTCGGATACCGTGCCGGACGAGAACTGCTCCGGAGGCGGGACTTCACGGCCATCTTCGCGTCGAATGATCTGATGGCGCTCGGGTTCATGCACGCCTGCCGCGAGGCGGGCCTCGACCTGCCGCGCGACATGAGTATCGTCGGCTACGACGATATTCCCGAAGCGGCACACTTCTGGCCACCGCTCACGACAGTGCGCCAGGACTTTGCCGAACTCGGGCGGCGGTGCATCGCCCTTCTGCTCAGCAACCTCAGCGGCGGGGTACCGATCGAGCGGAGCGACCCGATCATTCCCGAGCTCATCGTGCGCGGCTCGACCGCACCGCCCGCGTTCTGAGTTCGGCACATGCGCGACCTCGCCTCGATCACCCGTGAAGGGTTCGCTCTCCCCCGCGACTCTCTCCGGAGTTCCTTGAGCGCATTGTCGAGCAGTTCCCTGTTTCCGCACAGCACTAAAGAAGTGGTAAGCCGCCCCGCCGGGACCGTCCGTGAGCCGGCTGGGCTCGGCGGAATGTCCTGACCTCAGACCCCGCTCAGGGGAGCAACAGCCTGTTACGCAAGCGTGACAAAACGAAACTTGACACCGGGACTATCACCGGGTCTATAGTGTCAATGTGATCGGTCACATGGACTCGATCTCCAGCACTTTTTTCCAAACGCATGACATTGAGGTCAAGCTTGTGAGCACACTTTTCCACCTGCCCGGCAGCTCCGCTGCCGCCCTGCTGAGCGGGAGCGGGATGATCCTTCGCGCGTCCATTCCGTTGTCGGTATGGGATACCTGTAGTGGCCCCCGGGCGTGAGGAGTCCAACGATGTCCACTGACCACGTAATCCTTGAGATGCGGTCCATCACCAAGGAGTTTCCCGGGGTCAAGGCCCTGTCGGACGTCTCCATCACGGTGAATCGCGGCGAGATCCACGCGATCTGCGGCGAGAACGGTGCCGGCAAGTCCACCCTGATGAAAGTGCTCTCCGGGGTCTACCCCTCCGGCACATACACGGGCGACATCATCTACCAGGGTCAGAACGTGCACTTCAAGGACATCCGCTCGAGCGAAGAAGCGGGCATCGTCATCATCCACCAGGAACTTGCGCTCATCCCGGAACTCTCCATCACCGAGAACATCTTCCTCGGCAACGAGCCGACCAAGTGGGGTGCAATCGACTGGATCACCGCCAAGAAGACGGCCCTCGAGTTGCTGGCGCGCGTCGGGCTGCGGGACGACCCCGACACCCTGATCAAGAACATCGGCGTCGGCAAGCAGCAGCTGGTCGAGATCGCCAAGGCCCTCAACAAGTCGGTCAAGGTGCTCATCCTCGATGAGCCGACCGCGGCCCTGAACGAGTCGGACTCCATGCATCTGCTGGACCTGATCCGCGGGCTGAAGGGCAGGGGAATCAGCTCGATCATGATCTCCCACAAGCTCAACGAGATCGAACAGGTCGCAGACTCGATCACGATCATCCGCGACGGCAAGACGATCGAAACCCTGAATGTCGTGGCCGACGGAGTCAACGAAGACCGGATCATCCGGGGCATGGTCGGGCGCAGCCTGGAGAGCCGTTTCCCGGACCGCACACCGCACATCGGCGAGGTCTTCTTCGAGGTTCGTGACTGGACCGTGCAGCACCCGCAGGTCGCCGAGCGCATGGTCGTGAAGGGTTCCAGCCTGAACGTGCGCAAGGGTGAGATCGTGGGCATCGCCGGCCTGATGGGCGCCGGGCGCACCGAACTGGCGATGAGCATCTTCGGGCGCTCCTACGGCAACTTCCTTTCCGGCCACCTCTATAAGGACGGAAAGGAAATCGTCCTGAAAAGCGTGGCCGACGCGATCGACCACGGCCTCGCCTACGTGAGCGAGGACCGCAAGGCACTCGGCCTGAACCTGCTCGACGACATCAAGCGTTCCGTCGTCTCGGCCAAGCTCTCGAAGATCTCGGCCGGGCAGGTCGTGAACGACTCCAAAGAATTCGGAATCGCCGAGCAATACCGCAAAAGCCTGCGGATCAAGACACCCAGCGTCAATGCGGGCGTCTCCAAACTCTCCGGCGGCAACCAGCAGAAGGTCGTTCTGGCCAAGTGGATGTTCACGGACCCTGACCTGCTGATCCTGGACGAGCCGACCCGTGGCATCGACGTCGGCGCGAAATACGAGATTTACGGCATCATCCAGCAGCTCGCCGAACAGGGCAAGGGAGTCATCCTGATCTCTTCTGAGCTCCCAGAGCTCCTCGGCCTCGCCGACCGGATCTACACGGTCTTCGAGGGTGCGATCACCGACTGCATCCCGGCGGAGTCCGCCGATCCCGAAACCCTGATGAAAAGTATGACCTCCGCACGGAAGAAGGTTCAGAGCATATGAGTGAAGACACGAGTACCCGCAGAGGCGCTCTTGGTGATCTGAAGAAGATCTTCGGCAGCGGCAGCTCGAACCTGCGGCAGTTCGGCATCCTCTTCAGCCTGATCGCCATCATTCTGCTCTTCCAGTACCTGACCGACGGACTGACGCTGTCGTCCGGCAACTTGATCAACCTGGTCAGCCAGTACTCCTATATCCTCATCCTCGCCATCGGCATGGTCATGGTGATCATCGCCGGCCACATCGACCTGTCGGTCGGATCCGTTGCCGCTTTCGTCGGCATCGTGGTGGCCACCGCGATGCGGGACTGGAACTTCCCGTGGCCGCTGGCCATCCTGCTCGGGCTGTTTGTGGGAATGCTGATCGGCGCCTGGCAAGGTGCGTGGGTTGCCTACGTCGGGGTTCCCGCCTTCATCGTCACCCTGGCCGGCATGCTCATCTTCCGCGGCGGTAACCAGGTCATCGGTAACGCCAACACGGTCCCCGTTCCTGACGGCTTCACGATCATCGGCTCCGGCTACCTTCCTGAGGTCGGCCCGAACACGGGCTACAACAACCTGACCCTGCTTCTGGGGCTCATCATCGTGGTCGCGGTCGTCTACTCCGAATGGCGTGCCCGCCGGGTTCAGAAGATCATGGGTTCGACGCCCGCACCGCTGTGGGTGAGCATCGTGAAAGTCGCCCTTCTCTGTGCCGTCATCGTCTACGCATCCGTCCTCTTCGCCGGTGGCCGCGTCGGCACAAGCTTCCCGGTCTCCGGAATCATCCTCGGAGTGCTCGTTCTCTTCTACGCGTTCGTCACTCGTAACACGATCTTCGGCCGTCACGTCTACGCGGTCGGCGGCAACAAGCTCGCCGCCGAACTCTCGGGGGTCAAGTCCCGTCGGGTGAACTTCCTCGTCATGATGAACATGTCGATCCTCTCGGCCCTGGCCGGCATGATCTTCGTGGCCCGCTCGGTGGCCTCCGGCCCGCAGGACGGCCTCAGCTGGGAGCTCGATGCGATCGCCGCCGTGTTCATCGGTGGCGCTGCCGTGTCCGGCGGAATCGGAACCGTCGTCGGCTCCATCATCGGTGGTCTCGTCATGGCGGTGCTGAACAACGGCCTGCAGCTGCTGGGTGTCGGCTCCGACTGGGTTCAGATCATCAAGGGCATGGTGCTCCTGGTGGCCGTGGGTGTCGACGTGTGGAACAAGAGCCAGGGTCGTCCATCGATCATCGGCCTCCTGACCCAGAAGAAGAAGACTGCCGAATTCCCGGCGGAGCCACCCCTGGTCGTGCCCGACACGGGCACCCCGGAGAGCGCGCGGCCGCAGGCCACGCGGCCCAACTAGCCCAGATTTTTCCCTTCACCAAACCACAACGAACAGAAAGAAATCGACAATGCGAAAGATTCTTGCGACAACTGCGATCGCCGCAGTGGCCTTGATGGCACTCTCAGGTTGCTCCACCCGCACGGACACCGCCGGCGAAGACGGCGCTGCTGCCGGCTTCGCCCAGGATTCGGTCATCGGCGTCGCCCTCCCCTCAAAGACCTCTGAGAACTGGGTTCTCGCCGGCGGGCTCTTCGAAGACGGCCTCAAGGAGGCCGGCTACAAGGGCGACGTGCAGTACGCCGGTGCCTCGACCACGGTCAAGGACCAGCAGGACCAGATCTCGGCCATGGTCACCAACGGTGCCAAGGTCATCATCATCGGTGCCGCTGACGGTGGCCAGCTCGCCACCCAGGTGCAGTCGGCCCGCGACGCCGGCGCCATCGTGATCGCCTACGACCGCCTCATCCTGAACACCGAGGCCGTGGACTACTACGTCGCCTACGACAACTTCAATGTCGGCGAACTCCAGGGCCAGGCGCTCCTGGACGGACTGGCCACGAAGAAGCCGGAAGGCCCGTACAACATCGAGCTGTTCTCCGGTTCCTCGGATGACGCCAACTCCGCCGTCTTCTTCGGCGGCGCGATGAGCGTGCTGCAGCCGAAGATCGACGACGGAACCCTCGTCGTCGCCTCCGGCCAGACCGACATCAAGCAGACGGCGACCGCCGGCTGGAAGGCTGAGAACGCTCAGAGCCGCATGGACGCGCTGCTTACCAGCACGTACGGCGACAAGACGCTCGATGGCGTTCTTTCCCCGAACGACACCCTCGCTCGTGCGATCATCACCTCGGTGAAGGCCGCCGGCAAGGACATCCCGGTCGTCACCGGGCAGGACTCCGAGGTCGAGTCGGTCAAGTCGATCATGGCCGGCGAGCAGTACTCCACCATCAACAAGGACACCCGCGTGCTCGTTGACAAGGCCATCGAGATGGTCAACGTTCTCCAGAAGGGCGACACCCCCGAGGTCAACGACACCGAGTCCTACGACAACGGCAAGATCGTCGTCCCGGCCTACCTGCTGCCCCCGGTCATCGTGACCAAGGAAAACGCGTCCGAGGCATACGCGAACGACCCGAACCTCGCCCCGCTGACCGAGTAACAAACCGGCAGTACACCTGCATCACAGCATCTCGACACCAGGGCCGGCTCCTCACGGGGGCCGGCCCTCTCGCGTGTCCGGCTCGCTGCCGCCGCCCGCAGGGTGAGGTGAGACCAAACTCCCCGACATCGTCAGCGCCCGCTTCGACGGGCTCGTCACCTATGCCGCGCTCCGGGAACGCGGCCTCAACTCACACGCCGTCGACGCCCTGATCCGCCGCGGTGAACTCGTGCGCACGCGCCGCGGCATCTACGTTTCGGGGGAGTTGCGGCGTTCCGCCGATCCCGATCAGCGCTACCGCCCGTTTGTGCTTTCGACGGTCGCGGCCGCGGGCCGGCCGCTCGTGCTGTCGCACGCGTCCGCGGCGAGCACGAGCTTTCTCGTGAGCGTCGCCATGATCGACCATGCCCTGCAGCTTCGACCGCTGGGATTGGGCGACCGCGTTCGCGGCGCGCCTCAGGGCGAGCGACACGCCGACAGGGTTTCTACAGGCTCGAGTTCTGCCTCTGCGCTGCCTGTGGATAACTTTGCCGCATTCCGCGTGATTTGGCTCGAATCGCATCCGTGGGGCTGTGCACAACCGGTGGAATGTCGGTGGATAACTACATACTTGTAACTACTGTATGTAGTGGCCATTCCTTTCGAGCATCACTAGATGTAGTATTGAAGTTCAACACACAGCGCGCCTTGAACTTCAGATTTCACATGAAAACCGATTTTGAGCACTGATGTTTGAACCGATTTTGAATACTGATCCCTGAACGACGAGAAAGGCCCTCCATGGCAATCACGGTCTACACCAAGCCCTCCTGCGTGCAGTGCACTGCGACCTACCGCGCCCTGGACAACAAGGGCATCGAATACGAAATCCTCGACCTCTCGCTCGACGAGAACGCCCTGGAAGCCGTCAAGGCCCTGGGCTACCTGCAGGCTCCCGTCGTTATCACCGACGAAGATCACTGGTCGGGCTTCCGCCCCGACAAGATCAACGAACTCGCGCAGCGCCTCGCGTAGCACCGCGGCGCCAGGGGGTGGCGTCGCAACAGTCCGTAAAAAAGCGTCGTTTGGCGTGCCGACTTCTCAGCAACAGGAGGTGTTCCATGACCGATATCGTGTATTTCTCCAGCACCTCGGGCAACACGCACCGCTTCATTGAGAAGTTGGGTCGCCCGGCCGCTCGCATCCCGATCTACGCGCGCGATGAGCCGCTCCAGGTCAGCGAACCTTACGTGCTGGTCGTGCCGACGTATGGCGGCGGCGACAGCAAGGGAGCGGTGCCCAAACAGGTCATCACGTTCCTGAACGACGAGCAGAACCGCTCGCTCATCCGCGGCGTCATCGGCGCGGGCAACACGAATTTCGGCACCGGCTACTGCCTCGCCGGGGACATCATCGCCCAGAAGTGCAAGGTGCCCCACATGTTTCGCTTTGAAGTATTTGGAACTCCGGATGATGTGCGCATCGTCCACGACGGATTGGAATCATTTTGGAAGCAACAGCCGTGAAGACCATGGCTCACCCGGCTCCCGGCCTGGCGATGGATTATCACTCCCTCAACGCCATGCTCAACCTGTACGGCCCGAACGGGGAAATCCAGTTCGAGAAGGACCGCGAGGCTGCGCGGGAGTTCTTCCTGCAGCACGTCAACCAGAACACGGTGTTCTTCCACACGTTGCGCGAACGCCTCGACTACCTCGTCGAGAAGGAATACTACGAGCAGGCCGTGCTCGACCAGTACTCGTTCGAGTTCATCACCGACCTCAACAAGCTGGCGTACTCGAAGAAATTCCGCTTCCAGACCTTTCTCGGCGCGTTCAAGTACTACACCTCGTACACGCTGAAGACGTTTGACGGAAAACGGTACCTCGAGCGTTTCGAAGACCGAGTCGTGATGACCGCGCTGGGCCTCGCTCAGGGTGACGAGCAGCTCGCGATCTCCCTCGTCGAGGAGATCATCGCGGGGCGTTTCCAACCCGCCACCCCCACCTTCCTGAACTCCGGGAAGGCGCAGCGCGGGGAGCTCGTCTCCTGCTTCCTGCTCCGTATCGAAGACAACATGGAGTCGATCTCCCGCGGCATCAACTCGTCGCTGCAGCTGTCGAAGCGCGGCGGCGGCGTCGCGTTGCTGCTCAGCAACATCCGTGAGTCCGGTGCACCGATCAAGCAGATCGAGAACCAGTCCAGCGGCATCATCCCGGTGATGAAGCTGCTCGAAGACTCCTTCAGCTACGCCAACCAGCTCGGTGCCCGTCAGGGTGCCGGCGCGGTCTACCTGCACGCGCACCACCCCGACATCATGCGCTTCCTCGATACCAAGCGTGAGAACGCCGACGAGAAGGTGCGCATCAAGACGCTGTCCCTCGGCGTGGTCGTGCCCGACATCACGTTCGAGCTGGCGAAGAAAGACGAGGACATGTACCTGTTCTCGCCCTACGACGTCGAGCGCGTCTACGGGGTGCCGTTCGCCGACATCTCCGTCAGCGAGAAGTACCACGAGATGGTTGACGACCCGCGCATCAAGAAGTCCAAGATGAAAGCCCGCGACTTCTTCCAGACGCTCGCCGAGATCCAGTTCGAGTCCGGCTACCCGTACATCATGTTCGAGGACACCGTCAACGCGGCGAACCCGATCAAGGGTCGCGTCAACATGTCGAACCTCTGCTCGGAGATCCTCCAGGTCAATACCCCGACCACCTACAACGAGGACCTGTCGTACGACCAGATCGGCAAGGACATCTCCTGCAACCTCGGGTCGATGAACATCGCCCTGTCCATGGACTCGCCCGACTTCGGCAAGACCGTCGAGACCGCCATCCGCGGCCTCAGCTCGGTGTCGGAGCAGAGCCACATCTCCTCCGTGCGCTCGATCGAAGACGGCAACGACAAGTCGCACGCCATCGGCCTGGGCCAGATGAACCTGCACGGTTACCTCGCCCGGGAGCGTATCTACTACGGCAGCGAGGAGGGCATCGACTTCACCAACATCTACTTCTACACGGTGCTGTTCCACGCCCTCCGCGCCTCGAACAAGTTGGCCATCGAGCGCGGCAATGCGTTCGTCGGCTTCGAAGACTCCACCTACGCCTCCGGCACGTTCTTCGACAAGTACACCGACCAGATCTGGGAGCCGGCCACCGCGCGCGGCGCCGAGCTGTTCGCGCAGGCCGACGTGCACATTCCCACGCAGGCAGAGTGGGCCGAGCTCAAGGCATCCGTTGTGGAGCACGGCATCTACAACCAGAACCTGCAGGCCGTGCCGCCGACCGGGTCGATCTCCTACATCAACAACTCGACCGCATCGATCCACCCGATCGCGTCGAAGATCGAGATCCGCAAGGAAGGCAAGCTCGGCCGCGTCTACTACCCGGCGCCGTTCATGACGAACGACAACACCGGGTTCTACCAGGATGCCTACGAGATCGGCTACGAGAAGGTCATCGACACCTACGCCGCTGCCACGCAGCACGTCGACCAGGGCCTGTCGCTGACGCTGTTCTTCAAGGACACCGCCACCACCCGCGACATCAACCGCGCGCAGATCTACGCGTGGAAAAAGGGCATCAAGACCATCTACTACATCCGTCTGCGCCAGATGGCCCTCGAGGGCACCGAGGTCGAGGGTTGTGTTTCCTGCGCTCTCTGAGTGAGTTTGCCCCGAGCTCCCCGAACCCGAGCTCTCCGAACGCTGAATCGCCTATGCACCGCCGACTAAGGAACAACCAATGATTGACAAGCTCAAGCTCGTCTCCCACGTTGACGCGATCAACTGGAACAAGATCGAAGACGAAAAAGACGTCGAGGTCTGGAACCGCCTCACGAACAACTTCTGGCTGCCGGAGAAGGTCCCGCTGTCAAACGACGTGCAGTCCTGGGCCACGCTCACCCCGGCGGAGCAGCAGCTCACCCTGCGCGTGTTCACGGGGCTGACCCTGCTCGACACGATCCAGGGCACTGTGGGTGCCGTGTCGCTGATTCCGGATGCGATCACGCCCCATGAAGAGGCCGTCTACACGAACATCGCGTTCATGGAGTCCGTGCACGCCAAGAGCTACTCCTCGATCTTCTCGACCCTCGCGTCGACGAAGGAGATCGACGAGGCGTTCCGCTGGTCGACGGAGAACGTCAACCTGCAGCGCAAGGCCGAGATCGTGATGAAGTACTACCAGGGCGACGACCCGCTCAAGCGCAAGGTCGCCTCGGTTCTGCTCGAGTCGTTCCTGTTCTACTCGGGCTTCTACCTGCCGATGTACTTCTCGAGCCGCGCCCGCCTCACCAACACGGCCGACCTCATCCGTTTGATCATCCGGGACGAAGCCGTACACGGTTACTACATCGGTTACAAGTTCCAGAAGGGGCTCGAGGCGTCGTCGCAGGAGCGCCGCGATGAGATCAAGGATTACACCTTCAATCTCATGTTCGAGCTTTACGAGAACGAGATCCAGTACACGCAGGACCTCTACGACGAGCACGGCCTGACCGAGGACGTCAAGAAATTCCTGCACTACAACGCCAACAAGGCGCTGATGAACCTCGGCTACGAGGCCATGTTCCCGAAGACCGTCACCGACGTGAACCCGGCCATCCTGGCCGCGCTCTCGCCGAACGCCGACGAGAACCACGACTTCTTCTCCGGGTCGGGCTCCTCCTACGTCATCGGCAAGGCCGTCAACACGGAAGACGCCGACTGGGACTTCTAGTCCCGATCGTGTGACCGCACCGCCGACGTCGACAGTTCCGGTCGAGGTCGCCCGCTATGCCGGGCGAACTCGACCGGAACTGTCTGTTTCGACGGGGTGCGGGCCGGCCACCTACTCCGTGGCCGCCGCCGGCGCGGGGTCGTCGCCCCGGGACCAGGCGATCGCGACCAGCCGACGCAGAACACCGAGGTCGATGTCGTCGAGCTTCTTCACGTAGACGCACCCCGCCCCCTCCGTGTACGCGCCGAGCCGCGGGAGGAGCGCGGCGCCCTCGGGGAGGTCTTTGAGCCAGTAGATCGACAGTTGCGCCTTGCGCGGAGAGAACCCCGTCTTCGGCCAGTCTCCGCGGTTGCGCGGGTTCGCGGGCGACACGTAGCGAAAGCTGCCGTAGCCCACGATCGATGGACCCCAGAGGACAGGGTCGGCGCCCGTCACCTCGCGGAAGAGCGCGTCGAGGGCCTTGCCGTCCGCGCGGCGGCGGGCGGGCGTCGCGGCATCCAGGAAGTCCTCGACGGAGGCATCCGTCGGCTGCGTCTTGATTTCGGCCATGGCGCCATTATGGCGCGGGCACCCCTGACCGGGCATGTGTGCCGAGGTTCTGACGCGTTTAGGGATTCAAACGGTCCTGGGACCATGCGTTTAGCTGTTTGAACGCCCCCGCCGTTCCCGAGGATCCGGCGCAGACATACCTTCGTGGGAGGGATGGCCCACCCGAGGGTCTTCCCGCCGAGCGCAGGGGCAGCCACCATGAAACGAATATTGAAGCGAACGGGTATCGCAACGACGATCACCGCCATCACGGCGGTGAGCGTCCTGGCCTTCGGTGGGGTTGCCTACGCGGACATCATTCAGGACAGCATCGAGGGTTCGGCCAGTGTCACCCTCGTTGCGGGATCGGAAACGGCCGGAAGCGCCACGATGAGGCTCAACGCCAACGGCAAGAGTGACGGCGACATCGGATGCAACATCGATGCGGGTGATAGCCCGCTGAAACTCACCGTGGTCGCACCCTCCGGCGTCACGGCCAGCCCCAACCCCGTGGTCATCACGAACTGCACCGACGATTTCCCGGTCAGTTTCACAGCGGGCACCGCTGCCCAGAGCGGTACCGTGACGGTCCTCATCCTGGCGCAGCCGGCCGGCGGCGGAGAATTCAAGAACCAGGTCGGTATCCCCATTATCATCACCCAGCCGGTTCCGACGAACACCGCGCCTTCGGTCTCGGTCAACGGGGTGAGCAACGGGGCCAGCTATGAAATCGGTACCGTGCCGACCGCCACCTGCCTGGTGGTCGACGCCGAAGACGTCAACCCCACGGCCGCCTCCGTGACCACCGGGGCGCTGCTGAATGGCCTCGGCACCCAGACCACGACCTGCGACTACACCGACGCCGGCGGGCTCAACGCCCCAACGGCGACGGTGACCTACACGGTCGTCGACACGGTCGACCCGACCATCGGGTACACGCTCAACCCGGTAGACCCCGACGGTACCAATGGCTGGTACACGACGGACTCGGGCGTCCTGGTCCACTTCGCGTGTGAAGACGTCGGAGGATCCGGCATCGCCACGTGCCCGGCCGACGTGATCCTGATGGACGGTGCGGACCAGTCGGTGACGGGTACCGCGACCGATAATGCCGGTAATACCGCGTCCGTGACAGTGTCCGGGATCACCGTCGACACCGTCGACCCGACGATTTCGTACACGCTCGACCCGGCCGACGCGAACGCCAACGGCTGGTACACGAGCTTCGTCACAGTCGACTTCACCTGCACGGATGTCGGCGGGTCCGGCATCGCCGCCTGCCCGGCCGACATCACCCTGACCGACGGTGTGAACAACGTGACCGGCACCGCGACGGACAACGCCGGTAACACCGCCGACGCGACCGCAGCGGTGGTCAACATCGACACCGTCGACCCGACCATTTCGTACACTCTCAACCCGGTCGCCCCCGAGGGCAACGACGGCTGGTACACAACGGACGCGGGCGTCATCGTCCACTTCACGTGTGAGGACGTGGGAGGGTCCGGAATCGCCACGTGCCCGGGCGACACAACCCTGCACGACGGCGCGAACCGGTCGGTGACGGGAACCGTGACCGACAAGGCCGGCAACACGACGACCGTGACGACGACCGGGATCAACATCGACTCCGTCGACCCGACCATCTCGTCCACCCTCGACCCGGCCGCTCCCAACGCCGCCGGCTGGTACGCGGCGGACGTCGTCGTCGGCTTCACCTGCCGTGATGCGGGATCCGGCATCGCCACCTGTGCGGGCGACGTGACCCTGGTCGAGGGGGCGGGCCAGTCAGTGACGGGCGCCGCGACCGACCGGGCCGGCAACACCGCGACCGCGAGCGTGTCGGGGATCGACATCGACACGACCGCACCCACCGTTGCTCTCCTGGGCGGCCCCACCGGTAGTTACCAGTACGGAAGCAACCCGGCCGCGCCCAGCTGTTACGCGACCGACGCCCTGTCCGGAATTGCCTCCTGCGTCGTGACCGGCGGCGGCACCAGAGTCGGGGATCACTCGTACCTGGCGACCGCCACCGACACGGCCGGCAATACGAGCACGTCGAGGGTCGCGTACACGGTGCTGGCCTGGTCCCTGAAGGGCTTCTACGCCCCGGTCGATATGGGAGCCAACGTCTGGAACACGGTGAAGGGCGGCAGCTCCGTCCCGCTGAAGTTCGAGATCTTCTCCGGTGCCGAACTCACCAGCGTCTCGGCCGTCAAGAGCTTCACCGCCACGGCCGTGACCTGCCCGGGTTCGTCCGCGGTGACGGATGCGATCGAACTCACCACCACGGGTGGCACGAGCCTGCGGTATGACTCGACGTCGGGGCAGTTCATCCAGAACTGGCAGACCCCCAAGAAGCCGGGTACCTGCGCCGTGGTCACCATGACCGCCCAGGACGGTTCCACGATCAGTGCCAACTTCATGCTGAAGTAGGCACCGAGCGCAAGCGGAACACGGAAGGCCCCGAGCGGAACTCGGGGCCTTCCGTCCTGCGCCCCCAGACGCGGGAATCGTGCCGGCCGCCGCGGCCCGCCAGGCTCTACGACCGAGGTGAGCCCCGCTCGCCGCGTTCGTCACGGAGCCGCTCGAAAGCGCTCTCGCGGTCCGTGAGGGCGAGCTTGCGGAGCACAGCCGAGACGTGCACCCGCACCGTCGTCGGCGACACGAACAACCGGGCGGCTACCGCCTTGGTGGAGTTTCCCTCCGCAAGCAACTCCATCACCTCCCACTCCCGCGCGCTGAGCTTGCTCGCGGCCACGGAGCGGCGCAGGAAGCGGCGCCGCGCGGGCGCCCGGAACTCGCCGAGCACCCGCAGCATGAGCTCCGGCGCCATGGCCGCCTCGCCCGCCAGAACAGCCCGCAGCGCACCCGGCAGAGCGCCGGGATCGGTATCCTTGAGCAGGTAGCCTGAGGCACCCGCGCGCAGGGAATCGAAGAGGTCGTCGTCGTCCTTCGACATCGTGAGCATCACGATGGGCGTCTCCGGCAGGCTCCGGCCGATCTCCCGGGCGGCGTGGATCCCATTCCCCGGCATGTTGATATCGAGCAGCACCACGTCGGGGCGGTGATCGAGGGCGAGCCGGATCGCATCCGCTGCGCTTGCTCCCTCGCCGCAGATTTCGCAGCCACCGGCCTCGAGGGCCTGGCGGATCAGCGATCGTATCGGGGCATGGTCATCGGCGATGACGACGCGGATGCCGGTGCCGTCTACCACTGGACCGTCACCACGCTTCCGCCCGCGGGTCGTGCCTCCACGTTGAACGTGCCCGGAAGCGCCCGCGCCCGAGCCTGCATGCTGACCAGGCCGTAACCGGTTGTGTCGGTGCCGGCCGGCACATCGAACCCCACCCCGTCGTCCGCAATCGCGAGGCGCCGACGGCCTCCGGCCTCGCTGAGCCGGATGTGCACCCCCATGGCTTTGCCGTGGTGCACCGCGTTGGACACCGCCTCCCGGGTGATGCGCATCAGCGCGTGTTGCTGCTCCGAATCGACGGTGATGGCCTCATCGAGGTCGACCCGCAGGTCGATTCCGTACCTCGCGGCCAGCTCCGTGGCCGCCCGGTGAACGGTGAAACTCAGCGGCTCATCGCTCGTGCGTCCGAGCGCCTGCACGGCCGCCCGCGCCTCGTCGAGGGCGCGATCACAGGCGTTGACGATACGGATGCCGGATGCGACATCCACGGGAATGGCGTGGCTTTCCGCGCGGATATAGGCGAGCTCCTGAATCACTCCGTCGTGCAGCTCGCGGGCGAGCCGCCGCCGATCATCGAGCACCGCCGCGGTGACCTGCGCCCGCCAGTAGGTCCGGATCTCCCGCGCCGCGCCGACCAGCAGCAGCAGGTAGCAGCCGGTGCGGAGAAGATCCCCGGTGTAGAGCCAGTCCGTGTACAGGGATGGGAAGAGCACGTAGTTCAGGCGGGCGAACGCCCCGAGCGCACAGGCCGGGCCGAGCCAGCGGAGCAGTTCGTCGTCCCGTTTGGCCGACTGTGACGCAAAGGCCACCGAGGCGATGAAGAAACTCATGGCCGCCGCGCCCTGGGCGAGGAGCAGCACGGGATGGCCCGTCAGGAGCGCGTTCTCCGCGGACACCGGGGCGGAACCCGGGTCGAACGCCACGGGGAGCCGGTCCCGGCCGGTCCAGAGGGCGAGGTAGACCGCGGCCACCAGGGGGAGGGGAACCAGCGCCAGCAGCCGGCGCCGGAGCATCCGTTTCGCGGGTCGCGTGTGCGCCAGGGCAGCGGCCAGGATCAGCAGGGCGCCCACGACCCGGATGGCCAGCGGAAGCCAGATGTCGAGCGTTTCCGCGCGGATTCCGCCGAGCACCTCGGTCAGGTAGGTCAGGCCCAGGCCCGCCGCGGCAAGCAGCACGAGACCCTGGAAGAGCAGCAGATCCTGCAGCCGGCCGTGCCGCAGGAACCGACCGAACACGAGGGACGCCACCAGCAACGCCACGCAGGCGTCGACCGAGTCGAGAACGAGGTGAGCCGAGGGATTGCGGACCCCGAAGACCACGGCGGGGCTCCACAACAGGGCGCTGGTGACGGCCAGCCCGACGAGCCAGGCGGCGATGGTGAGTCGTGAGCGACCCGCCCACGCCCCGAGCGCGTGCACTCGCCGGTCAGGCTCTGCGCCGCGGGAGTCGTCCTGCGGATGCCCGGCCGGGGACAGCGGCGGGGCAGCGAAAACCGCGGGGGAGCGAAAACTTCGGGGTCCTGTGGTGCCCATGAGAATCGCCTTGGGAACGCGTTGCCGGAGCTGTCGGGTCAGCCGCTCGGGTGAGGCGATCCTAGCCGCGCCGCCTCCGGGCGGTCAGTCCCCGAATGGGGGACAAGGCAGACGGATGCCCGAACGCGCACTGCGCGTCCGGGCATCCGTTCTAATGCGGGTGCTAGTTTCCGGCGTGAATGTCCGCGCCGGCACCGGCCCCCGCGTCGGCACGGGCACCGGCGTCAGCCTCGGCAGCCACGTGTGCCTGGACCCGCTCGGCGATCTTCTGGACCACGCTGCCGTAGTCGCCGCTGAGGGCGGATTCTTCGAGCTTCTGCGCGGCGGCCTCCTGCTCGGCGGCGGGCGCGTTCTTCAGCTCGGCCAGGTCGGCCTGCAGGTCGGCCGGCAGGTTGTCGAGGAGCGCGGGGTTGTCCGCCAGCTTGAGGGCCAGTTCCGTCACCGAGGATCCGGCGTCCGCGGTCGGGTCGGTGTCCGCGGTGCCCGGCGCGGTGCCGAGGTCACTGCCCAGGGCGGCCTCCATGGCGGCGGTCAACGGGTGCTCCGGGTTGTCCCGCACGGCCTCGGCGATCTTCGTGATCTCCTCGCCGTAGCCGCCGGCCAGCGCGGTGGTGCGCACGGTGTCGACGGCGGCGGCCCGGTCGGTCGCCCCGGAGGCGTCCGTGAGCGCGGTCAGGTCATCCTGCAGGTTCGCCGGCAGGGTGTCGAACAGCTCGGCGTGCTCGGAGAGGGTGGTGGCCACCTTCTGGGCCTTCACATTGCCGCTCTGCCCGTGGGAAAGGTCTGCGCGAAGTTCGGCCGAAAGCGACGCCAGGAATTCGCCGTTCGCCGTGGCGCCGGCATCCCCGCGCGTGCCGGCACTCGAGCTGAAACTCGTTGTGGGCTCGGCGCTCTGAGGGGCGGCGGTGGCGCCCTGCGCGCCGACGCCGAGAAGGGCTCCGGCGGTCAGCACGGAGGCGGCGCCGAGGGCGACGCGCTTGGTGCGGGAGGTGTCGGCTGCCGGGGAGATCGTGTGCTTGTTCAAAGTGGATCCTTTCGATTGCGGCGGCCGGTCGGCGAAAAACCCGATCGACCGTTCGTAGTCATCGGAGGAGTTTAGGTACCGGGAGTGGGGGGCCGGTCCGTGCGGGCTGGGAATCGGGTTGGCTGCCCAGCTGTTCCGGTCGGGTGTGTCACCGGGCCCCGTCACCGTCCGGTGCGCGCACATTCGGGCCAAGGATACCGCCTGATCAGGGATTGAGAGTGCCAGGTCACGGGTGTTCGCCCGGCCGGGCGACCGGACCCGGCGGAGCCCCGGGACCTCGGGGCGATTACGCTCTGCGCGGAGAAACCGGCGGAGAAACCAGCGCGGAAACGCGAACCGTCGGGACCGCTCAGGGCGTCGGCAACAGCCCGTGCTTGCGGCAGGGCTGGCCGCCGACGAGGTTCAGGCACGAGTTGAACGCCGTGGGATAGCCCACGGCCTCCGACGCCCCGAACCACTGGTTGTAGAACCGCCAGAAGTTCAGGTTGCCGTGCGTCGAGCATCCGTCGCCGTCGGTGCCCGGGCGTGCCAGCGCGGCGGAATTGGGCTGGTACGGCGTGTAGTTGTAGAGGTTCGCGGTGGCCTGGTTCTCGATGGTGACGGAGGACACCCCGCAACTCGCATCCGGATTGAAGCCCACGCGCACGGTTCCGATCTTGTAGGCGCGCTCGGGCTCCTGGGTGTACTGCCGGAACTGCCAGGCGGCACGGTAGACCTGGTTGAAGAAGCCGAAGTACGCCGTGTCGCAGTCGGCCGTGTCGGGGCAGCCGTAGCCGGTGGCGCGCAGATAACCGGATGCGCTCGGCCGGGTAAGCAGGGACTGCTCCTTCTGCAGCAGCACGAGCAGCACCTTCGGGCTGATGGAGCAGGCCGCGGACACCTTCGCGATGATGCGGGCGGCCGACTCGTTGCGGCCCCCGGGGTAGGCGGTGCAGTGCCCCTCGCCGTGGGCCGGCTGGGAGATCGTGTTCTCCTCGTAGTCGGCCAGGCACGGTGAGCCGTCACGGGGGATGCAGGAGCGCTCCCCCAGGAACGACTGGATCTCGCCCTCGTTCAGGGAGTCGGCGTTGTAGAAGTTGTAGTCGCTGATGATCGCACCGGGGGCGAAACCGGTAGGCGCGGCTGCTTCGTCGGTGGTGTGCACCGACGCGGCCAGCGCCAGACCAGCGCCCAGCACGGCCAGAGTGACGACCATCGCCAGTGCGGTCTGTCGTCGACGCGGCGTGCCCAGGTACGTCATAGGGGAGACCTTACCGGGGCACTGCGGGAAGGGGCTGGGAGCAGGCGGCCGACACGCAGCAGCGCGCGCGTCGCGACCCGGGCCCCCGGAGTAGCTTGGGGTCATGCCTGACACACAGCCAGAACAGACTCCCGTTTCCAGCGACAGCATCGTCGTCGGACACGACGGATCGGGTCACGCCGATCACGCCGTGACCGTGGCGCTCGACCTCGCCGAGCAGCTGCACGCACCGGTCGTGCTGGTGCGCGCGTGGTCCATCGACACGGCGCCGCGCCCGGCCAACTGGGAATTCGGCTATGTCGCGTCGATCGAGGACTATGCCGACGCGGTGCGCATTGAGCTCGGCGAGGCCGTGATGGCCGAGGTGGCCAAGCACCCCGACGTGAAGGTCACCTACCGGGCTGTCTACGCCAGTCCGTTGAAGTCCCTGATCGACGTGTCCCGAGGCGCACGGATGCTCGTGGTCGGCTCCCGCGGCCGCGGCGGCCTCAGCGGCATGCTGCTGGGTTCCGTGAGCGAACAGTGCGTGCGGCACGCCAAGTGCCCGGTGCTGGTCGTGCGCCCGAACACCTGAGCCGACCGCTGGCGGCGGTCGGCTCCAGTCAGCTCTGGTCGGCGTCGATCCGGTTGCCGACCGCGAACCAGGCGACCGCCCCGAAGACCGGCGCGCAGACGACGGCCAGCACCCAGCTCGCCCGCGCCGCCTGCCGCAGGTGGATGGCCCGGCTGATCTGTGTCAGGGCGGCGGCGATCAGCGCCGCGCTGCCCAGAACGGCGAGGCCGCCGAGTCCGAGTGCTGCCGTCTGCACCATGCCTGCACTATCGATCATTACGACCTCCCCTGTTGAACCCCCTGAGACGCCCGTTTTCCCCAATCACAGCGTCCCGTGCCTAAACCATACCAAACGGTATCTTCTGTGGGGTCGATTGAGGCAGATTGGTGCCGATTGAGGCAGAGACGATACAACGGATGCGCGGGGCCGTGTGCGACCCCGGTTCGGGCAGTCGCTACGCTGGAAACCGGAATAACCGAGGAGTGGAATGGCGCAGCAACAACGGGCGATCGGAACGCGGGCCGCGATCATCCGAGGTGCGGCGGTCGCCTTCCGGGAGCACGGGTACGGCAGCACGACCCTGGCCGGACTGGAAGTCGCCGCCGGAGTGAGCAAGGGCGCACTCTATTTTCATTTCGCGTCCAAGGAGGCGCTCGCGCTCGCCGTGATCGAGGCGCAGCACGAGGCCTCGATCGGCTTGGGCCAGAGGCTGCTGGACGGCACGATGCCCGGGTTGCAAGCCCTCATCCTGATGACTTTTGAGCTGGCGGCGCAGGTGCGGGACGAGCCGGTGGTGAGTGCCGGCATCCGTCTCACCATGGAGGCCTCCAATTTCTCGGTGCCGGTGGTCGGTCCGTTCCATGACTGGATCGATGTCTGCGGGAAGGTGCTGCGACGCGCGATCGATGAAGGCGACGTTTCGGCCGATCTGAATGTAGAGGCCGCCGCGCACTTCATCAGCCCCGCTTTCACGGGCGTGCAGACCGTCTCCCAGGTGCTCACCGGGCGGGCGGACCTCTTCCAGCGGGTGGAGGAGATGTGGGCGCTGGTGCTGCCGGGCCTGCTCCCGGCCGGGCTTCCGGACGAGCGGCGGGCGAATCTGACCGCCCTGCCGGCCCAGGTACGGGCGAGCTGCGCCGCGGGCCCGGGCGCTGCGGGCGGGGTAGTGGATCGGGCCTAGGACCCAGCCGAAGCGGTCGACCCTCCGGCGGACGCGCGTGCCCGGCGGGAGCGCCACCACGCCCAGACCGTAGTCAGGATGCGCTTGAGGGCCACCGCGATGCGGTGCGCAGTGGGGAATTCCGTGCCCAGGATCGCGATTCCGAGGAAGACGACCAGCCAGCCGGGCCCCGGCAGGGGCACCAGGAGGAGCCCGATGACGGCCACCGTGGAGCCGAGCACGCCGACCACAGTGCGGTAGAGCCAGCGCAGCCGCGGATGCTGGTCCACCCAGGCGCGGCTCCGGCGCAGGAAGCGCCGGATCGGGTGCGCGGAAGTGCGTTCGCTGGCGATATCGCGCTGCAGGATGACGGTCATTCGCTCAGGTTAAGCGGGGTCGCTGGGAACCTGCTGCGCGGGCATCCGTCGCCGCTGTCGCCCCCATCTCCGCGGCGTGGCACGGGCCTCGGGGGTACTGTGCGTGGCATCTGGAGCAACATCCGGGTAACCACATCCGGGTGACTACATTCGGGCAACACGGAGGAGACGAATCATGGCTGCACTTGCAAAACGCGAGCGTTTCGAAATGCCGGAGCCGGTGCGGCGCTTTTTCGAGGGCGACTGGGACACTCCGGCCCTGCGGGTGGAGGAATTCCGCGACGGCGGCAGCCTGGTTGTGAGGGCGGAATTGCCTGGAATCGACCCGGAAAGAGATGTCGATGTGTCGGTCAGCGACGGCGTGCTGCACATCCAGGCCGAGCGGCAGGAAAAGACCGAGCACAAGGACAAGGACGGTTACCGGACCGAGTTCCGGTACGGCTCGTTCACGCGCGACATTGCGCTGCCCCGCGGAGCCAAGGAAGAGGATGTGACGGCGTCCTACCGGGACGGCGTGCTCGAGGTGCGCGTGCCGGTGCCCGAGGGTGCCGAGGAGCCGAAGAAGGTGCCGATCGCGCGAAGCTGAGCCGGTCGGGCGCCCGCGCGCCCGGCGAAAGTCGCCGATTGTGCCGAGAGTCCCCGTTGCACGGGCGATTCTCGGCACACGAGGCGACTCTCGACGATGCGGGGACCCTCCACCCCGAATGGGGGACGCAATGCGCCACTTCTCTTGACTCGCGTCGCCTTAACCGGTTTAGTTAGCTGTACCAAACCGGTTCAGGCTGAACCAGGAGAGAAGAAATGACGTACAACGCTGTTCGCTCACAGTCCCCCCGCCCGCGATCTCTGAAAGCCGTGGCCCTCACCGCCGCGGTCTCGCTGCTCCTGCTCGGAGCCGGCACCGCCGCGGCCGCCGCGGCACCGCCATCCGGTGCAGCCGGCGCATCCGGTGCACCGGCCGGAGTCGTCGCCACCCGGCCCGCCGCCGCGGCGTCTGCGCCGCTGACCAACCTGTCCCACCTCACGTTCCTGCTCGACACCGTGCCGCTGGCCACGGTGGAGGGGCACACCACCTACGAAATCGACGCGCAGCCCACCGCCCAGGCGCCGTGGACCTACGCCGATAAGCAGGCCGACGGCAGTTACGGCAGGGTCGGCGGCGGGTCGCTCGACCCCTCGACCGGGCACTGGAGCCAGGGCGCGTACAACGCCGACGACATCGCCCGCACCGCGGTCGTCTACTTACGCCACTGGCAGCAGACCGGTGACGAGACCAGCCGCGAGCACGCCGTGCAGACGCTGCGCTCCCTCACCTACCTGCAGACCACGACCGGTCCGAACGCCGGAAACGTCGTGCTCTGGCAGCAGCCCGACGGCACCCTCACCCCCAGCGCCAGCCCGGTGGAACTGCCCGACCCGAGCGACTCGGCCGAGTCCTACTGGGTGGCCCGCACCGTCTGGGCCCTCGGCGAGGGCTTCGCCGCCTTCCAGGATGCCGACCCCGAGTTTGCCGCGTTCCTGCAGGACCGCCTGCGCCTGTCGCTCGACTCCCTCGAGCGCCAGTCGCTCGGCAAGTACGGCACCTTCGATGTGGCCGACGGCGTCAACGTGCCGGCCTGGCTCATCGCGGGCGGGGCGGATGCCTCCGCCGAGGCCGCGCTCGGCCTCGCCGCCTACGTCACAGCCGTCCCGGACGACGACACCGCCCGCACCGCGCTGACCCGGCTCACCGAGGGGGTCGCCGGGATGTCCTCCGGCTCCGCCACCGAGTGGCCGTTCGGCGCGATCATGCCGTGGAACAAGTCGCAGACCCTGTGGCACGCCTGGGGCGGACTGGCCCCGGCTGCCATCGCCACCGCGTCCACGGCGCTCGGACGCACGGACTTGCTCGGCGCCGCCGTGCAGGATGCTGCCCGCTTCACCCCTCAGCTGTTGGCCGCCGGCGGACCGGACAACGCCTGGAGCCCCACCCCGGGTGAGGCGCAGATCGCCTACGGCGTCGACTCTCGCGTGCAGGGGCTCGTCACCACCGCCGCGGCCGCGAACGCCCCGGGGCTGCTCGACCTCGCCGCAGTGACCGCCGCCTGGTTCTTCGGCGCCAACCCGAACGGCGCTCCGGCCTACAACCCGGCAACCGGTACGGCCATCGACGGCATCGAAACCGACGGCCGGATCAACCCCAATTCGGGTGCCGAATCCACCATCCACACCCTGATGACCATGCTCACCCTGGACGCGAATCCGTCGCTGAAGGTCAAGGCCCTCGGCATCGACGAAACCGTCTCCACCGTCGGGCTCAGTGTCGTCGAGGCCGAGTCCGGCACCATCACGGGCGGCGGGTCAGTGGTCACGCCGCCGTCGTCCTGGACCGGCGAGGCCAACCTCTCCGGCGGCGCCTACGTGGCGCTGGGCGCGGGCGACTCGCTGAGCATCCCGGTTCCCGCTGCCGACCAGGCTCGCAATGTCTTCCCGATCGTGAATCAGGCCGAGGCGGACTCCGGGGCCACAACCTGGGCGTCGGCGACGTCGATGCTGGGCAGCACGAGCAACGGCGGCGCGGGTGCTCAGGGCATCACGGATGCCCCCGGACGCCTGTTCCCGCTCACGCTCGAGCTGGCTCTGCCGGGGGCGGACACCGCGGTCGTCGGCATGGCCGACGGGGCGGCATCCGTTGACGCGCTGCTGATCCAGCCGCTGATCTCGACGATCACGGTGACCGGTTCGGCGGGGGAGTCCACGGTGTACGTCAGCGCGGCGACCGAGACCAGCGTGCGCACGGTCGGCGTGCCACGTGGCTACCGGCTGGCGCAGGAGGCGTTCGATGCGACCGGCCAGCTCGTCGCATCCGTCGACAAGAAGGCGCCGAAGAAGGGAACCGTGACGGTCGCCGCCGGCGGGTTCACGGTGGCGAAGCTGGTGCGCAAGTAGGGGCCGGCGCCCTCGGGCTTGCCTGCGCGCCCGTGCCCGCGCGACGAGAGTCGCCGTTGATGCCGAGAGTCCCCGTTGCAGGGGCGACTGTCGGCAGAAACGGCGACTCTCGGCGGTGGCGGTGGTGGGGTGGCAGGGGCAGGGGCAGGGGCTAGGGGAGCGGCAGTGGCTCGGGGTCGACACCGAGGGTCGTGAGCATGGCCTCGACCTGATGCCGGATCTGGTCCCGGATGCGACGCACCTCTGGGGTCGGCTGACCGGCCGGGTCGGCCAGCTCCCAGTCCTGGTAGAGCTTGCCCGGATAGACCGGGCAGGCGTCGCCGCAGCCCATGGTGACGACGACGTCGGCGGCCTGCACGACGTCATCCGTCAGCGGTTTCGGGAACTCTTCGTCCAGGTTGAGGCCGAGTTCGGTCATCACCGCCATCACCGTGGGGTTCAGTCCCTTTGCCGGCGCTGAACCGGCCGAACGCACGTGCACCCGACCGCCAGACAGGGCCTGGGTCAGCACCGCCGCCATCTGGGACCGCCCCGCGTTCTGCTCGCAGACGAACAGGACCTCGGGGACGTCCTTCGCGATCGCGCCCTTTGCCTGGGCCAGAGCGGTCAGGCGGTCGGCGGCGTAGCGCCCCGTGTTGGTCACGAGGAACGCCGTGACCGTCGACGTGCGCAGGAGCGACGTGTACGACTCGAGCACGTACCGTTCGATCGTTTCGGCGCCGAACACGCCCGAGAACCGGTCGGTGAGGTGCGCGGCCAGCCGTCGCAACGACTCCTCGGGGAAGGCCAGTCCGGGCAGTGACCGACGCGCGCTCAGATCGCTCATGGCGGGTCGGACCTAGACCTGGGCGGGGAGGATTTCGGCGAGCAGGCCCTGGATGCGGGCCTTGATCTCGTCGCGGATCGGACGCACGGACTCGATGCCCTGGCCGGCCGGGTCGGCGAGTTCCCAGTCCTCGTAGCGCTTGCCGGGGAAGATCGGGCAGGTGTCGCCGCAGCCCATGGTGATGACGACGTCCGACTCCTTCACGGCCTCGGTGGTGAGGACCTTCGGCACATT
Organism: Cryobacterium sp. TMT2-4; assembly: GCF_004402575.1. NCBI lineage: Bacteria > Bacillati > Actinomycetota > Actinomycetes > Micrococcales > Microbacteriaceae > Cryobacterium > Cryobacterium sp. TMT2-4. The sequence goes on from NZ_SOGE01000019.1 coordinate 24,557, forward strand.
GTTGGCGATGTCGATGCCTTCCTCGGCCATGGCCTCGATCGCGACGGGGTTGATCTGGTCCTTGGGCGCGGAGCCGGCAGAGAGCACCTCGACACGGCCCTCGGACAGGGCGGTCATGTAGCCGGCGGCCATCTGAGAGCGGCCCGCGTTGTGCACACAGACGAAGAGAACGGTGGGCTTAGCGGTCATGATCGGTGGTTCCTTCTTGATTTTCGGGGGGTGGACGGCGGGGCGGTGTACAGAGATCAGACCCGGTCGGGAAGCGGGTCGGCGGTGACGTCGGTGACGGCGGTGACGTCGGTGTCGGCTGCGACGGATGCCGGCGCCGCGGCCCCTGAGAACAGCCGCGGCCGCAGCCACAGCGCCACATAGACGAGGGCGACGAGCGCCGGCACCTCGATCAAGGGGCCCACGATGCCCGCCAGGGCCTGGCCGCTGGTGGCGCCGAAGGTGCCGATGGCCACCGCGATCGCCAGCTCGAAGTTGTTGCCCGCGGCGGTGAACGCCAAGGTCGTGGTGCGCTCGTAGGAGAGCCCGGTGAGCTTGCCGGTGGCGAATCCGGCGGCGAACATGACAGCGAAGTAGACCAGCAGCGGCAGGGCGATCAGGGCCACGTCGAACGGGCGGTCGATCACCTGGCGGCCCTGCAGGGCGAAGAGCAGCGCGATCGTGAACAGCAGCCCGTAGAGGGCGAACGGGCTGATTTTCGGCAGGAACCGGCTCTCGTACCAGTCGCGGCCGCGGGTGGCCTCGCCGACCCGGCGGGACAGGTAGCCGGCTAGCAGGGGAATGCCGAGGAAGACGAGCACGCTGACGGTGATCGCCCAGATCGAGAACTCCGCGCTCGTGGTAGACAGGCCGAGCCAGGCGGGGAGCACCTGGAGGTAGAACCAGCCCAGCGCGGCGAACGCGATGACCTGGAAGACGGAGTTGAGGGCCACCAGGAAGGCGGCGGCCTCGCGGTCGCCGCAGGCCAGATCGTTCCAGATCAGCACCATGGCGATGCAGCGGGCAAGGCCCACGATAATGAGGCCGGTGCGGTATTCGGGCAGGTCCGGCAGGAAGATCCAGGCAAGGGCGAACATCAGGGCGGGCCCCAGCAGCCAGTTCAGCACCAGCGAGGAGACCAGGAGGCGGCGGTCGCGGGCGACTGCGCGGGCATCCGTGTAGCGAACCTTGGCCAGCACCGGGTACATCATCACGAGCAGCCCGATCGCGATGGGCACGCTGACCGAGCCGATCGTGAACGCAGCGAGCAGGTCGCCGACGCCGGGTGCGACGACCGCCAGTAGCAGGCCCAGGGCCATTGCCGCGAGGATCCAGACCGGCAGGAGACGGTCGACGGCCCCGAGCCGCGCCGGGGCGATGGCGTTTTGCGCGGCAGCCGGCTGCACGTTGGGCGGGGCGGTGGGGCGGGAGGAGGTCGATTCGGGGAAGGGCATGTGGCTCCGTGAGCAGGTAAGACAAAAATCGGCGGGTGGGACATAAAATCAGAGGTGTCGATAGGGAGTCTTCCCCAATGCATCGATGGATGTCAATTTATGGGAGATACTGTTCAGATGTCGTTCACCGAGACCCGTGCCGTGCCTGAGGCGTCGACCGCTGCGGTCGCCGTGGATCTCGTGACGGATGGCGCGGTTGCTTCGGATGTCGCGGTTGCTTCGGATGTCGCAGATGGCACGACGGATGCCGCTGGCGCGGCCGCTGCCTGCTGCGCCCCTGCCGCGCGCGAAGCGATCGGCGCCGATGAGGCGGAGCGGCTCGCCCGGTTGCTGAAGGCCGTGGCCGACCCGGCCCGATTGCGTCTGGTCTCGCTGGTGGCCGCGCACGACGATATGGAGGCCTGCGTCTGCGACCTCACCGAACCCCTCGGGCTCAGTCAGCCCACCGTGTCACACCACCTCAAAGTGCTGGTGGATGCCGGTATCCTGACCCGCGACAAGCGTGGCACCTGGGCGTACTACCGGCTCGTGCCGGGCGCGCTCGGCACGCTGGCGGATCGGGTGCTCGGGCTCTGAATTTGCGGCTCTGCGTTTGTAGCTCTGCGGGTGCTGCTGTGCGTTTGTGGCTCTGCGTTTGTGGCTCTGCGGGTGCTGCTCTGCGGTTGCGGAGCAGAGTTTGCGGCTCCGAGGTTGCTGTGCTGAGTTTGCGGTGCTGCGCGTGCGGGCTAGGCTCAATGGTTGAGCTTTCGGGCGATCGCGCGTGGCGTCGATCCTGGGCCGCCGGCCGGAACATCCGTGACCGAACTGCGCAAGCCCATTGCTTTATCAGGATACCGAGATATCCTCAACGCTTGTGCGCGAAGCCCCACGTCGTGCGGCGCACTTGGACACTTCCTCCGAGGGAGCGTCGTTCCCCGTGGGATTGCTCTGCGCTGTGAGCGCATTCTCCGTCTGAGTGAGGTTCCGGCCCCACACACCCGAACCGCGTAACCGCGCCGACGAGAGCTCTCACCATGCCCATTTTTCTCCTGTTCCCTGCCCGCCGCGTTTCGGCGGAAGGTGCCTATGCAGACGCCTAGGCTCAACAGGTTGCCCAGGCTCACCAGATTCACCCTGATCCCGCGTCAGGCCGCCGCCGGCGGATTCGCGATGCTTTTCGCCGGACTGCTCACGGTGGTCCTCGGCATTCCCGCACAGGCCTCGGAACTCGATGTCTACGGCTGGCTGCCGCCGGCCGCCGTGGAAGATTCGGTGCGGGCCTTCGCGGATGGCTCAGCGCGTGCCGCCGAGTCCGATCCCGCCGCGCGTGCCGCCGCCGCCCCTGATGCCTCCGCCGCCGAAGCGTCGCTACAGAGCCTGATGCCGAGTGCGGCGGCCACCGCCACCGTGCAGCGCGACGGTTTCACGGTCACTGATGCGCCGAAGCCCGAACCCATACCTGCCGCCCCTGCTGCGGTTCCGAGTGCCGACGATGCGGCCGCTCCGGCCGCCGCTGGTGCAGCCGTGCAGTGGCCCTTCCCGGGCTCGGTTCGCCTCTCCGATCCCTATGGTGCGCGCGATGCACCCTGCGGGGGCTGCTCGACGTTCCATAAGGGGCTCGATATGCTTCCCGGCGAGGGTGCACCTGCCCAGGCGGTTGCGGACGGCGTCGTGCGTGAAGTCTCCGCCACGGACAACGGCGGCTTCGGCGTCTACGCGATCGTCGACCACACCGTCGATGGACAGCTCGTCAGCAGCGTCTATGCGCACTTCCAGGCCGGCTCGCTGCAGGTCTCCGCGGGACAGTCCGTGGGCGTGGGCACGCACCTGGGCAACGTGGGCAGCACCGGCGAGAGCACCGGCCCGCACCTGCATTTCGAGATCCTGATCGACGGGATCACCCCGACGGATCCGTACGCCTGGCTGTCGGAGCGCGCCGGCCCGATGTAGTCGCGAGGGGCGCGCAAGTTCCTCGGAATGCTCGGGTTGCGCCGGTTGCGCGGTTCGCGCGGTCTGCGCGGGGGTCGCTGCGTGCCGGCTGGAGCCCGTGCGGGGGTGGAAGGCCTGGCTCAGGCCGGCCAGTGCCCGGCTCAAGCCGGCAAGTGCCCGGCTCAGGCCGGCAAGTGCCCGGCTCAGGCCGCCTCGCCGGTTCAGTTCTGCGGCATTGTCCTGCTTGGCCCGCAGCATTTGCCCCGAACGAATTCGACGGAGATTTTGCCGATTCACCCCCGAAATCGTCGAAACCGGCCTACGGGCAGCAAAATCTCCGTCGAATTGGTTCCCACCCGGGATCCTGGGTGCCGAAGTGGGTGGCGGTAGCGGTGGCGGTGGCGGTTGCGATGGTGGGGGTTGCCGTGGGTTGTGGGCTCGTGCGGCAGCGACTCAGGCCGGCGTTGCCGGGAGGTCGAAGTAGAGATGGGCGTGAGCGCGGCATCCGTCGTTGAAGGCGGCGCCGCACGCAGGGCACGCGGTGGTTGCCCGGTAGTCGGCGATCGAGAGTGTGCCGCGGCAGACTCCGCAGAGGATGGCGTGCTCGGCCCAGAGGTCGGCCGGCCAGAGCCGGGCGACATGGGTCTCACCGGCGGAGTGGCACTGGTAGCACGGGTAGAAGCGCCCGCAGCAGAAGAATCTGATCGCCACGACGTCGAGCGCGGAACGGTAGTGCACGCAGCGGGTCTGGGCGTCGACGGTCTGTCCGTGGATCTGCATGGTGGTCCTTCGTGCGAGAGACGATCGCGACTGCACGTGGGGGCGGGGCGGCGCCGGGGGTGAGGCCGGGGCGTCGGGGGTGAGGCCGGGGCGTCGGGAGTGAGGCTGGGGCACCTCGCGGTGCCCCGAACCCCAGGCGCTACTCGGCGGTGGCCTGCGCTGTGACGAAGGCCTCGAAGGCGGCCGGGTCGTCGAGGGTGCCGGGGTAGGAGACGCCGTTGACGAGCACGGTGGGCGTGCCCTTGACCTGCTCGATGTCGGCGTTGGGAAGAGGGCCGTCGAGGGCGCGTTTAGTGGCGGTGCCGACCCAGGCGGCGAAGGTGTTCTCCGTGATGCAGGTGGCGACCTTCTCGTCGGTGACGCCCGAACTCGTGGCCAGGCTGACCAGGTCTTCGTCGGTCAGGCCCTCGGTGTTCTCCGCCGGCTGGTTCGCGAACAGGGCCGCGTTCAGGGCGAGCACGTTCTCGGGCTCATGGTTGGCGACGCACGCGACGGCGGCCGCGGCCCGGGTCGGGTACTTGCTACCGGCCGAAACCGGATCGAGGATCGAGATCGGGTGCAGCTCGAGGGTGGCGGTGCCCGCGGCGACCCAGCCGGCGATCTGCTCGCCGTTCGTGGTTTCGAACTGGCCGCAGAAGGGGCAGAGATAGTCCGCGTAGACCACGATGTTGGCGGTGTCGCCGAGGGTTGTCGGGTCGGTTGCGATGGGGTCCTCGTCGGCGGCCACGGAGACGGTCTCGACCGGGACGATGTTGGTGCCGTCGCCGCCGAGCAGCACGCCGTCGCTGGCCATGTTGAGCGGGCCCGGCGCCGCAGGTCCCTGGCTGCCGACCACGACGAGGGCCACGACCACGGCAGCCGCGATCAGGCCGGCGCTGATGCCGCCGCGCAGAAGCCAGCGGTTGCGCTTCTCCTTTTTCTGCTGCTCCTCGCGGAGCTGGCGGGCGCTTTCACGCGCCATCTCGCGGCGATCCTTCTTGGGGGGGACAGGTTTGCCGTAGACATTGCTCATGAACTAATGCACCGTTTCGTTGCGACTGGCAGGTAGCTCCAAGGTTAGAGGGTCCGTCTCCGGGGGAGGTGCAGCGGGGCTGTGAGGGGGCTGTGAGCGCCGTGCGGAGAACCGAGTCGTCGCCCGCGCGGTCGATCCGCGGTGGTTGGGGCTAATTCAGGAGAAAACGGATGCCGGCGGCTGGGCGCCGCGGGAATCGGGGGCCCGGATCGCGGCATCCGTCGATTCTCCTGAGTTAGCCACACCGCTGCGCCCGGTTCCCGTGGCCGGCCACCCCGAGTACGCGGGTGACCTGGCTGACACGCTGACCCCTGTTTTCCCGGGCGGCCCGGCTGTGCGTGCGATCGAGGTCGCGAACCCGGTGGACGGTCCGGCCGAGACCGTCACGGTCCCCGACCGGTCGAGTCCGGCGGCCGGGCGGACCCCCTCACGGTGCACAACGGTTCGCCGACACCGTTCCGAGCTCGGCGGCCGGGCGCCGGCACCGCGGCATCCGTTTTCGGAACGGCGACACTCACCCTGATGACCAGTGGAAATGCTGACTACCGCGACCCCGGACTCGTTTTCCCCGAGGGGTTCCTTTTCGGTTTGCCACCGCGAGCAGCCAGATCGAGGGTGCCTTCAACGAGGACGGCCGCGGCCCGTCGATCTGGGACACCCTCAGCCGCACCCCCGGCAAGGATCTGAACGGCGACACCGGCGACGTAGCCTCCGACCACTGCCACTGCCACTGCCACTGCCTCGACGAAGACCTCGATCTGATGGTGTCGCTCGGTCTGCACGCCTACCGGTCCTCGATTGCGTGGTCCCGCATCCAGCCGACCGGCCGCGGTCCGGCGAACGAGAAGGGGCTGGCGTTCTCTGGGCGTCTCGTCGACGGGCTGCCGGCCCGGGGCATCCGCCCGATCGCGACTCTGTATCACCGGGACCTGCCGCAGGCGCTCGAGGACGAGGGCCCGGAGTAGGTCCCAGCTTCCGGCAGTGGACCGGTGCACGATCGGGCGGATTTCTGCAACTTCCGCGGCGTTCTGTGAATGGGGGAATAGGTGCCGGTGTGGTTGCCTTGTCAGTGAGGGCGGTTCCGTGTTCCGCTGCTGGTGCTGACGCCCGTGATGCGGTGCCGCTAACGAAATCAGACCAGCACGCAGAGCCCCATCGATACCGAGGATCAACACTTTCGTGAGCACCGCCGCCATCACCGTCATTACCGCTGCCGACCTGAGGTCGGCCGCGAAGCATCCCGGGGACGCCCTCTCCCGCGGCCAGCGCCTCGTCTACATCATCGTGCTCGGCGCCCTCACGGCGCTCGGCCCGTTCACGATCGACCTGTACCTGCCGGCGTTCCCGACCCTGGAGCGTGAGTTCGGCGTATCGGCGGCCGCCATCCAGCTGACCCTCACCGGCACCATGATCGGGTTCGGGTTCGGCCAGCTTGTGGTCGGCCCGTGGAGTGACAAGGTCGGGCGTCGCCTGCCGCTGATGCTCGCGACCGGCTTCCACATTCTGGCGAGTGTCGGCGCCGCCCTCTCCCAGGACATCGTCTGGCTCGGGGTCTTCCGTCTGCTGCAGGGCTTCGGCGCCGCGGCCGGCGCGGTCGTCGCCCTGGCGATGGTGCGCGACCTGTTCGGCGGCAAGCCGCTCGTGAAGATGCTTTCCCGCCTCGCGCTGATCAGCGGCCTGGCCCCCGTGCTGGCCCCGGTCATCGGCTCGCAGCTGCTGCTGGTGATGAGCTGGCGCGGCATCTTCTGGGTGCTCGCCGCCTACGGTGCGGTCGTGATCCTGGCCGTCGCGTTCTGGATCGTCGAGACTCTGCCGGATGCTGAGCGCCACACCAAGGGGCACAGTTCCCTCGGTCAGCGCTACCGTGCGGTGCTCAGCGACCGGATCTTCGTCGGCGTCGCGATCATCGGGGCGATGACCTTTACGGGTCTTTTCTCCTACCTCTCGGCGTCGTCGTTCCTGTTCCAGCAGGTCTACGATTTCAGCCCGCAGCAGTACGGCGTGCTCTTCGCCGTCAACTCGCTCGGCATCGTGATGGGTGTGCAGCTCAGCTCCCGACTCATGCACCGCTTCAACATCGGCCCGCAGTGGATCATCTCGGTGTCTACCGTGGTGCTCCTGATCACGGCCGCGGCCATCGTGCTGCTCGACCTCGCCGGCGCGGGACTCTGGGGCACCCTGGTGCCGCTGTGGTTCTTCATCGCGGCTTGCGGTTTCACCCTCCCCAGCGTGCAGGTCATCGCCCTGAACGCGCACGCGCATGAGGCCGGAACCGCCGCGTCGCTGCTCGGCGCCGCGAACTTCGGCGTCGCCGGACTGATCTCCCCGATCGTCGGCGTGCTCGGCGTCGGGACAGCGGTTCCTATGGGCGCCGTGATGGGCGTCACCGCCATCGTGTCGATCTTCGCTCTGTGGCTCATCGTGCGCCCCCGGTCGGTGCCCGCGCTGGAGCACTGAGGCCAGATGGGCGCCGGGTAACGGCATCCTTCAGCCTCCGGTCAGTGGTCAGTGGTCAGTCGTCAGTCGTCAGTCCTTAGGCGTCAGTTGCCGCCGGTGGCTAACTCAGGAGATTTCCGATGGTGTGGCCGAGGTGACGACGGATGCCGCGTGATTCCGGCATCCGTCGCCACCGGCTTCGCAGATCTCCTGAGTAAGCCCCCGGAGATGCGCGGCAAATGGCCAGGGCGGGAAGCCGCACGCCCGCACCGATCTAGCATGGACAGATGATGAGCGAGCGCGCCCCCGAGACCGCAGCCACCTCCGCCACCCGACGCATCGCCCGCCGGTGGCCTCTGGTCAGCGGGTCCGCAGCGCTGTTGCTGGCCGTGGGGCTCGGCGCCCTGATCGTGCTGCGCGGCAACGGCCGCCCGCTGGAGATCGACGCCGAGTGGATGGATGAGATCCTCGAGCACCGGGCGCCCGTCTGGGAGTATCTCTCGCTCACGATGAACTACCTCGGTGCCGGAATCGCCGGCGTGATCGTGATCCCGGTGCTGATTCTGGTGGCGCTGCTGCTGCTAAAACGGCCGTGGGCGGCCGGCTACTTCGTGGTTGCCACGATCGTGAGCTCGGGACTGGTGCAGGTACTCAAATCACTGTTCGGTCGGGATAGGCCGGAAGACATGCTGGTCATGTCAGATTTCGGATCCTTTCCGTCCGGCCATGTCGCCAATGCGGCGACCATGGCGGTTTGTCTCGGCATCCTCTTCCCGCGCGTCTGGGTTTGGCTGGCCGGCACCCTCTACACGGTTCTGATGATGGTCAGCCGCACCTATCTGGGCGCACACTGGCTCACGGATACGATCGGCGGGCTGCTGCTCGGTGCGTCCGTCGCCGTGCTGCTCTGGGCCCCGGTCGCCGCGAAGCTCCAGGGAGAGCGCGAGTTGGCGGCGCAGCATCCGTCGCCCTTGCGAATTCGACGGAGAAATTCCGCGTAGAGCCCTTAATCGGGGCAAAATCGCGCGTTTTCGGCAAAATCTCCGTCGAATTGGTTCGGGCGGAGCGCACGGGCGCACGGACGCGCGTGCGCATGGGCGCGTCGGCAGCCGCATCGGCAGCCGCATCGGTAACGGATGCCCCGGGGTAGCGTCGACGCATGAGAATCCTCCTTGTCGGGGCGGGCGGCGTAGGAGACGCGTTCGCGAAGATCATCGCCAGGCGCACGTTCTTCGAGCACGTCATCGTGTGCGACTACGACCTGGCCCGGGCGGAACGCACCATCGTCGCAATCGGCCTGAAGCACGGGCACGCGGCGGCAGCCCGGTTCTCCGCCGAGCAGATCGACGCCGGCGACCCGGACATGGTCGCCGCCGTTGCGCTCAGGCACGGCGCCACCCACGTGATGAACGCGGTCGAGCCGAAGTTCGTGCCCACGGTGTTCGCCGGGGCGCTCGCTGCCGGCTGTGACTACCTCGACATGGCCGTGAGCCTGTCCGAACCGCACCCCACGGACCCCTACCTCCAGACCGGGGTCATGCTCGGCGACGACCAGTTCGCGCAGGCCGCCGACTGGGAGACCGCCGGCCGCCTTGCCCTGGTGGGCATGGGCGTCGAGCCGGGGCTCTCGGATGTCTTCGCCCGCTACGCCTCGGACCACCTGTTTCGGCAGATCGAGGAGCTCGGCACGCGCGACGGTGCCAACCTGGTCGTGCACGACGACGCCGGTAACGAGATCTTCGCGCCATCATTCAGCATCTGGACCACGATCGAGGAGTGCCTGAACCCGCCGTTGATCTTCGAGAAGGACCGCGGCTGGTTCACCACCGAGCCGTTCAGTGAACCGGAGATGTTCGACTTTCCGGAGGGCATCGGCCGGGTCGAATGCGTGAACGTGGAGCACGAGGAGGTGGTGCTGATGCCGCGGTGGCTCGACGCGAATCGGGTCACCTTCAAGTACGGCCTCGGTGAGGAATTCATCGGCGTGTTGAAGACCCTGCACCTGCTCGGCCTCGACCGGGTCGACCCGGTGCGGGTGCGCAGCGCGTCCGGCCCGGCGCTGGTCGCCCCACGCGATGTGGTGGCCGCCTGCCTGCCTGACCCGGCCACGATCGGCCCGCGGATGACCGGCAAAACCTGCGCGGGAGTGTGGGTCACCGGCACGGGTCCGGGCGGCCTGCCGCGCGAGGTCTACCTCTACCACGTCGCCGAAAACGAGTGGACGATGCGCGAATACGACACCCAGTGCGTGGTTTGGCAGACCGCCCTGAACCCGGTGATCGCCCTGGAACTGCTGGCCGCTGGCACCTGGACCGGCATCGGCGTGCTCGGCCCGGAGGCCTTCGATGCGAAGGTGTTCCTCGACCTGATGAGCGCGCCCGAGACCGAGGGCGGCTACGGCCAGCCCTGGGGGATGGAGGACCGGCTGGCGTCCTGAGACGCACTCGACCTTCCGACGTGCCAGGCGGATGCCCGAGCGCATAGCTGCGGCCGCGGCGCGGGTGGTGCGCCGCTACGCGCGTGGCGTGCCATCCGCGCAACGGCGTACCATCCTCGCGACGCGAATCCCGGCAGGGGGGATCGGGATTGCCGCCCGATCGAGCCGGATGCGAGATGATGCTGTGACTGAGCGCGAAACATCCGTCGGAACGAAAGCGGTGCGGGAATGATCAATGGTGATGTCTCCTTCTGGTGGAACCAGCTCGGCCGGCCGGCCAACCGCGACCCGCTGCCCGGGCCGACGACGGCCGATGTGTGCATCGTGGGTGCCGGCTATACCGGGCTGTGGACGGCCTATTACCTGAAGAAGGCGGCCCCGGCGCTTCGGATCGTGATTGTGGAGCAGCGCTTCGCCGGCTACGGAGCGTCAGGGCGGAACGGCGGCTGGCTGACCAACTCGGTCACCGGCGGCCGCGAGCAGTACGTGAAGTCGCACGGCCGGGACGCGGCGGCCCGGTTCCAGACCGGCATGAACGAGACCGTGGACGAGGTGATTCGGGTCGCCGAGGCCGAGGGCGTCGACGCCGACATCGTCAAGGGCGGCGAGTTCACCGTGGCCTACGACCAGCCGCAGCAACGAAGGCTGGAGGCATCCGCTCGGTCGGAGCAGGCCTGGGACATGACGGATGTCGAACTCCTCTCCCCGGCGGCTGCGCGCGCCCGTATCGACGTGGCCGGTGCCACCGGGGCGATGTGGCACCCGCACTGCGCGCGCATCAACCCCGCCAAACTCGCGGCCGGGCTTGCCCGGGTGGTGGAGGGCCTCGGCGTGGAGATCTTCGAGAATACCCGGGTCAGCGAGATCACGCCGCACCGGGCGATCACCGACCGCGGCGCCGTGGAGGCGGAGTTCGTGGTGCGCGCGACGGAGGGGTTCACGGCGGGCCTGAAGGGACTGCACCGGGCGTGGCTGCCGATGAACTCGTCGCTGATCGCGACCGCGCCGCTCAGCTCGGACGTCTGGCAGAGCATCGGCTGGGCGGGCCGGGAGACCCTCGGTGACATGGCGCACGCCTATATGTACGCGCAGCGCACCATTGACGACCGCATCGCGATCGGCGGTAGGGGCGTGCCGTACCGGTTCGGGTCGCAGACGGATTCCGACGGGCGGACTCCGGCGAGCACGGTGGAGGCGCTGCGAGGCATCCTGACCCGGTTCTTCCCAGTGACGGCTGGCGCGCAGATCGACCACGCCTGGTCGGGGGTGCTCGGCGTGCCGCGCGACTGGGCGGCGACCGTGGGGCTGGACCCGGCGACCGGGCTGGCCTGGGCCGGTGGCTATGTGGGCACCGGGGTGGCGACGACGAACCTCGCCGGGCGCACGCTGACCGACCTGATCCTCGGCAACGACACAGGCCGCACCCGGCTGCCGTGGGTGAACCACCGGGTGCGTAACTGGGAGCCGGAGCCGCTGCGCTGGCTCGCCGTGCACGCGCTCTACCGCGCCTACTCCCTGGCCGACCATGCCGAGCTGACCCGGCGGCGGACGACATCGCCGATCGCGTCGGTCGCGGACGTGGTCTCGGGTCGAGGACACTAGCGCGGGCGCTCGTGCCGCGCGGCTGTCCCGGTGCGGCCCGGTGCGTGCCCGGTGCGTGAACCAATTCGACGGAGATTTTGCCGATAACAGCTGGTTTGGGGCCGAAAACCTGTCTTCCGGGCAAAATCTCCGTCGAATTAGCACGGTGGTCGGCTGCCGGGGACCGGGCCTGGTGTGGTCTACTCGACGCATGAGCGTTGAGCCGGGGGTTTCGCAGCAAGCCGTGCGGCAGGCGGAGGCCGCCGCGGATGCAGCCGCCGAGGCTGCCGGGGTGACCGTGCGGCAGGCTGAACCCCGCGACCTGGCCGCGGTGATCGGCCTGTTCGAGCGCACCTGGGGCGTGGGCCACAGCCCCGACAGGTCGATGCTCCTGGCGCTCGACTTCGCCGGCAACACCGTGATGGTGGCGACCAAGGCCGGCAAACCGGTCGGCGCGACGCTCGGCTTCCTCGGCTGGACCGACGGCATCCACCTGCACTCGCACATGGCAGCGGTCGTGCCGTGGCAGCGCGGCAGTGGGGTCGGCTACGCGCTCAAACTGTTCCAGCGGGCACTCTGTCTGCAGCACGGCGTCGCAGACATGCGCTGGACTTTCGACCCGCTGATCCGCCGCAACGCGCACTTCAACCTGGTCAAGCTGGGCGCCGAGGTGGTGCGCTTCCTGCCGGATTTCTACGGCCGGCTCGACGACGTCATCACCGGCAGCGACCGGAGTGACCGGTTCGAGGTGCGGTGGCGACTCGATTCTCCGCGCACCCTCCGGGCACTGGCCGGCGAACTCCCCCCAGTCTGGTCGGGCAGCGACTCGCTGTCTCTTGACGTGGACTTCGAGCGGCTGCGCGCCGACGACCCGGCCGAGGCCGTCCGGCGCCGGGACGAGTCCCGGACACTGTTCCAGAACAACCTGTCTCGCGGGATGCGCCCCGAGCTCACTGAGAACAACGATTACATCTTCACACCGGATGTCCCCGATCGCCGGCCGGCCCCCGACTGAGCCTCGTCGGCCCTGCCCGCCCTGCCCGCCCTGCGCGCCGTGCGAATTCGACGGAGATTTTGCCCGTAAACCCGGTTTTCCGACCCAAAACATCCGTTTCGGCCAAAATCTCCGTCGAATTGGTTCGGGAGCGCAGCCCCCGCGCCAGACAAGGCGGCGCACTCCGCGCCAGCCGTCACTCCGGGCCAGACGAGGCGGCGCACTCCGCGCCAGCCGTCACCCCGGGCCAGCCGTCACTCCGTCCCAGATCGAGATGGCGATCTTGCCTCGGGTGTGTTCCTCGCCGAAGTGGTGCAGGGCGTCGGCGGTCCGGCTCAGTGGGTAGGTCGTCTCGATCCGGGGAGCGACCTTGTCCGAGTCGATCAGCTCGCGAATCACATCGAGATCGGTGGCGCTGGCCGACGCCACGAGCGGGCGGAGGCTCTGGCGCGAAAAGACTCCCAGGGCCGATGCGGCGAGGATGCGCCCGATCGGGCCGAGCAGACGACCGCCTGCAGCGGAGGACAGCACCAGCGTTCCGCGTGGGGTGAGCGCGCGGCGGCAGTCGGACAGGGAGCGATTGCCGATGAGATCGAAAATCACCTCGTACTGCCGACCCTTGGCCGTGAAATCCTCGGAGGTGTAGTCGATCACGTGGTCGGCGCCCAGGCCGCGGGCCAGCTCGGCGTTCCGAGTGCTGCAGACGGCCGTCACCTCAGCCCCGAAGGCTTTCGCAAGCTGCACGGCGAACGATCCGACCCCGCCGGATGCGCCGTTGACCAGAATCCGATCGCGCGGCTGCAGGTTCGCGGCATCCCGGAGTCCCTGCAGCGCCGTGGTCGCGGCGATTGGCACCGTCGCCGCCTGCTCGAAGGTGAGCGTGGCAGGCTTGCGGGCAACCACCTTCTCGGTCGCCACCGTGAATTCCGCGAAGCTGCCCGCATTGACCTCCGCGTAGACCTCATCATTCACGGCGACGCGTCGCACGGCGCTGCCGACGGCCACGACCACTCCCGCGGCATCTCGTCCCCGGACCGCGATGCGGGGTGCCCGCAAACCGAACGCGAGCCGCACGAGATAGGGCTCGCCGTGCATCAGCAGCCAGTCGGCCGCATTCACGGATGCCGCGTGGACGCGGATCAGCACTTCGTCGGCACGGGGCACCGGCATGGGGACATCGGTGTACTCGAGGGTCTCGGGCCCGCCGTAGGCCCGCTGGATGATCGCTTTCATGGCACCCTTTCTGGTGTAACACTATAGTGTGTGATACACAGTACAGTGCGACTTACAAAACCGAAACCCGACAACACCAAATCCCCACACACCAACCCTCGGAAAGGATCCGATCCCATGATGCTGCTCACTCCACTCCCGCGGCCCGTGCTGCTCTCCACGCTCTGGATCGTTCTGCTGTTCAACTACCTCTACTGCGACGTGCTCGGGCTCTACGACCCGGCACACCTCGTCGACCTCGAGACCGGCACCCTCGGCGGCGGGCCCTTCACACCCGGCAAGCTGGTCGCGGCCGGGGTGCTGATGCAGATCCCCATCGCGATGGTTCTTCTCGCTCGCGTGGTGCGGCACGGACTGAACCGCTGGATCAATGTGGGCGCCGCATCTGTTATGGCCGCGGTTCAGGTCTCCACGCTGTTCCTCGGCACACCGCCCACGCCGGTCTACCTGTTCTTCTCCGCGATCGAGATCACGCTGCTGCTGGCCATTGTCGTCCTCGCGGCATCCTGGAGACGCTCCAGGGAGCGGGCGGCGCACGACCGGGCCCTTGCGGGTGTGTGACGCACACTAATGTGTACAAGTGCTCAACGAAGAAGAACTCGCCACCCACCGGCAGGAGTTGCGGCGCGGCACCATCGTGCTCGCCTGCCTGGTGCTGCTAACGCAGCCCAACTACGGCTACGCCCTGCTTACGGCCCTCGAATCCCAGGGGTTCGCGGTGGATGCCAACACCCTGTACCCTCTGCTGCGGCGCCTGGAGAAGCAGGGTCTCCTCACGAGCGAGTGGAACACCGACGAGTCCCGACCGCGCAAGTTCTACGTCACGAGTGAGGAGGGGGTGGGTCTCGCCGCCACCCTCACCACCGACTGGAACGAATTGAACATGGCCTTCCGATCCCTCACGGAGACATCATGACCACCCCGTTCACCCCGTCCACCCTCACCGACCGCTTCGTCACCGAAGCGCTGCGCGGCCTGCCTGCGCGGCAGCGTGCTGACATTGAAGCCGAACTGCGCACCCTGATCGCCGACGCAATCGAGGATCGCCTGGAGGCGGGAACGGATGCCGTGGCCGCCGAACACACCGTGCTCGCCGAGCTGGGCGCACCGCGCCGGCTGGCCGCCCGGTACTCGGAGAAGCCCACCTACCTCGTGGGACCGGATCTCTACTTCGACTACGTGCGCGTGCTCACGGTGCTGCTCTCGACCGTGGTGCCGATCTGGTTTCTGTTCAGCGGCATCGTCACTTTTGTCGCCGGCTCGTCGGCTGGTGAAACGGTGGGCGTCGCCGTCACCGGCGCAATCGAGACGGCCATGTCGATCGCGTTCTTCACGACGGTGATCTTCGCGATCATCGAGCGCACATCGGCGATGCGGTCAAGGCGCACAGTGGTCTGGGATCCGGCATCCCTACCCGAGGTCCTGGACAAGCGCGGCTATTTCACGGAGCTCGTCGGCGGAATCAGCTTTCTCGTGATCATCGCCAGCGTGCTGATCTGGCTGCAGACGGTGGGTGCGGTCGAGGGGCGGGACAGCGCACTCATCGGTCCGATTGCGACGGAATTGTGGACATCCGGGGCGTTCTATATCGCACTTTTCTATGCCGCTGTCAGCATCAGTTTTCACCTGTTCGCGTATTACACGGGATGGTCGGTGTCGAATGCGATGGCGACCATCGTGCTGGACGTTCTCTTCGTCGTTCCAGCGGTCTGGCTCACGGCGAGCGGCCGGCTGCTCAACCCGGACTATTTCGATGCCGTCGGCTGGCCGCAGGGCGTCGGGGTCGTCACGGCCATCGTGGTGGTCGTCGTGCTGCTGTTCTCCGCCCTGGACTCCATTGACGCAATCGTGCGCGCGACCCGGAAGCGGCGCACTCGCTGAGCCGTGATTTGCAGAGCGCGAAGAGCGGATGCCGCGCTACTCCCCGCGCCGGGTGAAGCGTCGCTCGAACCAGTAGAGCAGTTCGGGGCGCACCCGGTTCAGGTCCTGCAGGGTCATCGGTTCGGGCACCCGCACCATGGGTACGCCGAGCTGATCGACCACCGTGTCCATGGCGCCGCGCGAGTAGTACTGCCCGCGCATGCGCACCAGCAGTCGGCCGTCGGTGCCGGTGACGAAGAGCTGCGGCTGCGTGTCGAGCGCCCCGCTCCGGTAGAGGTCGAGCAGCACGACGCTGCCGATCTCGTCCGAGGAGAAGTCCTTGACCAGGCCCATGAAGCCGCGCTCCGAGATGCCCTCGGCATCGACACGGATGATGGTGCGAGTGTAGGCGAGATAGGCAAGGCCGCAGATGCTCAGGAGCACAACCTGGGCGATGGCAACCGGACGCCAGGTGCCGTTGGGGATGCTGAGCCAGAAGAGCACGGCGGAGATGGGTGCGACAAGGGCCAGGACGGAAAGCCCCGACTGTACCAGCAACCGGCCGTGGGGCCGCAATGCGTGCGTGTGCATACGCACACCCCCGTTGAATCTCACCCTTGGTTCCCCCTCGCCGGTGTACACAGATTATCTCGGATTTTGCGTGAGTGCGGCAGTCACCGATAGGGGGGGGTGCCGTGTCGAAACCGGAACAGACGACGGATGCCCGTGAACCGTATAGTGAGCGGGTGCCATCCTTGTCTCTCCGAAGAAGCGGTCCGCGCGTGCCGCGCGCCCGGCTGCATCCGGCGCAAGTCGTGGTCGCCGGATTCGCCGCCGCCATCCTGATCGGCACGGTGCTGCTGATGATCCCGATCGCGACCCCCGGCCCCGGCGGCACCCCGCTCCTGATCGCGGCTTTCACGGCCACGTCGGCCGTTTGCGTGACCGGGCTGACCGTCGTCGATACCGCGACGTTCTGGACGCCGTTCGGCCAGGTCATCATCCTGGCCCTGATCCAGGTCGGCGGCTTCGGGATCATGACGTTCGCCTCGGTCATCGGGCTCGCCGTGATCCGCAAGATGTCCCTTCGGTCCCGCATGACGGCGGCCGCCGAGGTTAAGAGCTTCGGGCTCGAGGATGTCCGCGGGCTGGTTCTCGGCGTCGTGCGCATCTCCCTGATCGTGGAGTCCATCGTGGCGGTGCTGCTGAGCCTGCGGTTTTGGATCGGGTACGGCGAAGCGCCGGGCCGGGCCATCTGGCTCGGCGTGTTCCACTCCGTGTCCTCGTTCAACAACGCGGGCTTCGCCCTGTTCAGCGACAACCTCATCTCCTATGCGACGGACCCATTCATCTGCCTGCCCATCGCCGCCGCCGTGATCCTCGGCGGCCTGGGCTTCCCGGTGATCATGCAGCTGCGCAAGCACCTCCGGAACCCGCTGAAGTGGTCGATGAACACCCGCATCGTGCTGGCCGGAACGATCACACTTCTGGTCGCGGGCACTGTCTACATCACCAGCGTGGAGTGGAACAACCCGGGCACGCTCGGACCGCTGGACTGGCCGAGCAAACTCCTGGTGGGATTCTTCCAATCGGTGCAGACGCGCACAGCCGGGTTCAACAGCCTCGACATCGGGGCGATGGATTCCGCGAGCCTGCTCGGCATGGACGTGCTCATGCTGATCGGCGGAGGCCCGGCCGGCACCGCCGGCGGCATCAAGATCACCACCTTCGCTGTGCTGTTCTTCATCCTGCTGACCGAAATCCGTGGCGAGGTGGCCGTGAACGTCTTCGGCAAGCGCCTCTCCCGGGCCGTGCACCGTCAGGCGATCACCATCGTGCTCCTGGCGGTTGCGGTGATCACGGTCTCCACGGTCGCCCTGATGCTGATCACCGATATCGGCCTCGATGCCCTTCTGTTCGAAGCGATCTCCGCGTTCGGCACGGTGGGGCTCTCCACCGGGATCACCGCGGGTCTGCCCCCGGCCGGTCATATCATCCTGATGCTGCTCATGTTCATCGGTCGTCTGGGTCCCATCGCCTTCGCCTCGGCGCTCGCCCTGCGGGACCGCCCCACCGGGTATGAATTACCGAAAGAGAGGCCCATCATTGGCTAAATTTTCCCTGTTCGGGCACCAGCAGCCTGCGCGTATGGCCGAAGAGGATGCGATCGTCGTGATCGGCCTGGGTCGGTTCGGCAGCGCCCTTGCACTCGAGCTGATGGCCAGCGGCAGCGAGGTGCTCGGCATCGACGGAGACGAGGAGATCGTGCAGGCGCACAACGGCCTGCTCACCCACGTCGTGCGCGCCGACTCGACCAAAGAGGAGACGCTCCGCCAACTCTCGGTGCCGGACTTCAGCAGCGCGGTCGTCGCGATCGGCGGCGATATCCAGGCGAACATCCTCACCGCGAGCCTGTTGCTCAAGCTGGGCATCCCGAATATCTGGGCCAAGGCGGTCAGCGACCCACACGGTGAGATCCTGCGCCAGATCGGCGTCAAGCACGTCATCTACCCCGAGAAGGACATGGGCAAAAGGGTGGCCCACCTCGTGCGCGGGGTGATGCAGGACTACATCGAGATCGACGAGAACTTCGCCCTCGTGAAGACGAACCCGCCGCAGGAGATCATCGGCGTGCCGCTCGGAAAATCGAGCGTGCGCACCATCCACGGGGTCACCGTCACGGCATTCAACCGCCCCGGCAAGGGCTGGAGCTACACGACCCTTGACACGACGTTGGAGGCCGACGACGTCATTCTGATCGCCGGCGACGTGCGCAAGGTGGAGTCCTTCAGCCGCCTCAGGTAGCGGATGCCGTCGGCCTTCCCGGTCGGCGAGGAGCTGGGTGCGGCGGGGCTGGGTTGGGTTGGGTTGGGTGCGGCGCGGTGCGGCTGGGCCGGGCTGCGTGCGGCGCGGCGCGGCTGGGTGCGGCTGGGCCGGGCTGCGTGCGGCTGGGTGCGGCTGG
>NZ_SOGE01000038.1:0-216158 GCF_004402575.1 Cryobacterium sp. TMT2-4
TGGACAACACCAGCCGAGCTCCTCGTCGACGAACTAGAATCCAGCTAACCAACCAGTGTTGCGACGACCGCTGGAATTCGCCCTAGAACTCGCCCGGCACTACTGGCCCTGTTTTGGGTCGGCGTTAACATCACGCCGGCGTCGGAGCTCGTCCACCTGCCCGGCGGCACCGAAGTCTTAGTTGCCGGGGTCCGCCGCGCCACCCACACACCCCCGACGCGCAGCGGGAAACGCGTCGTCTTCCTCTCCCTCGACGACGGCAGCGGGCCGGTATCCAACGTGGTGTTCTTCCACGTCGCCCAAGCACAGATCGGGGCACCCGTGTACCACACCCACTACGCCCTCGTCCGCGGCCGGACCCGGCGCACCGGCGCCCGCGGGGTGTCCGTGACCGGCGAGCAAATGTGGGACCTGCTGGACGTGGCGGGGAAAGTCCGGGCGCGTCAGGCCGTGGAGCGAGAACGAGAGCGGGTTGTGGTCGAGGCGGAGGCCGCGGACAACGTCATTCAGAGGTGGAAGCGGAGAGCATGACCTGCATGCCCAACTCAGCAGATTTGCATGGGATCGCGACAAACAGATTGAACAGTCCAACTTACGTCTCTTCAATCCCGGAAACGGCTTCGCTCAGTTAGTCGATAGCTTGAATCGTCCAGGAAGCGCGTGTGGAGTCTGCGGGCTCAAGGACATTCAGGTTCGTTCCGGAGTTGAAGGCATCCGGCGGACACGTCATTGGTTCGACGGCGAGTCCGATTCGGTCAATCGCGGCTACGGGCTGGTCGGCCGTATGCACCTGAACCCATGAGCATTCTGCGCCCCAGCTCAATGCCACTCCAGTTCCCGCCTGCGTCGTCACTCGGACTGTAACTCCGCCCTCCTCATCCCGGTCGAAGCCAGTGAAGGCGTGGTCAATGAAGGTGTCGTCGACAGTGCGTGGCGTGCGAAAGTCGAAGGCGGCAAGATCTTGAGCATTGATGTCACGAAGGCGAAGGGGAATGAGACGGTCAGGAGTCACGGTGAGCATGCGCCTGGCTGGGAGTTCCAGCGTCCAGTCGTTGACGCGGCCTTCGCCGGCCACAAGGTAAGGGTGCGGAGCAACTCCAAAAGGGGCTGCGGTTGGGCCTGCATTCACTGCCGTCACCGTCGTGCGAAGGCCCCGGGCTCCAAGCGAAAAATGCACCTCGAGCATCAGCTGGTGGGGGTATCCCTGTTGCGCCTCAACGGTTGCCGCTAGGACGAGTCGATCGGTCGCCTGGCCCACCACAGTGAAGTTCAGCCAGGACACGAGTCCGTGGAGTGCGTGTCCTCTCGACGGCTCGGTGATGTAGAGCTGTTGCTCGACGCCATCGAATGTGTATCTGCCGTCCACGACTCGGTTCGGCCACGGTGCGAGGATGGCGCCGCGGAAGAACGGTCGCACCTGGTTAGCGTCGAACGGAACGATGAGGTTCCGCCCGTGATATCGGAGTGATCGAAGGCTCGCGCCGATGCTGGCGATCGAGGCGGTGTAGCCGCAGGCTTCGAGAACGCATTGCGTTCCCGATAGTGGCGTGGACGATATGGAGTTTCCCATGGGGCACCATTCAGTTAGCGCTGGATTGGTCAGTCAGTAATCACGATTCGCGGAATGCCGGCGTCCCATTCGACCTATGTAGCGTTCAATCCGCGGTACGTGTAGTCCTTGTCCCACCCGTGGAAGACGAGGAAGTCCTGACCGTTCAGCCCTGAGACGAGGTCTTGGCCACCGGGGCCGCGATAGAGGCCCCCGATCGGTCAGTTGAGAGGATGGGACCGATTTCCTTCGCCCACGGCCCGTTGATGATGGCTACCGCGGCGGCGGTCAGCACTTTGTTCCTTCTGTTCATCTGATCCTCGTTTGGTCTAAACAGGTGTGTTGGGAGGGAGCAGGAACACCACAAGTCGGAGTCTTAACCGATGGCGCGTCGGGGCCGAACACGATGCGTCGCACCTGCAGCTCGCGTCGGGTTCGGGAGGGGTTCCAAGAGTGGAAGACAATCGCGTCGGACCCGTCCGGAGCGACGGTCAAGGAGTTGTGGCCGGGACCGATAAGGTGGTTTCCGGTTCTTAGCAGCGGGGAAGCGGAGCTTGGAGCGGGACGCCAGGGGCCAAGCGGAGAATCGGAAACGGCCCAGGACACGGCGTAGTGCTCACCGGTCCATGCGCCGCCGGAATAGGTCAGCCAGTAGCGGCCTTCGCGGTATATAACCGAGGGTCCTTCGAGGGTATGCCAGGTGTAGCGATCGCCGTATATAAGGCGGTTGCGTTCGTAAATTTGCCAGTCGGCGTTTGGCCGTAGCACCTCGATCGGGTCGGCTGCGAACGCAGTCATGCCGGTGAGTGGTGCGACGGCGAGGTGAGTGCCCGGGCGGTCAGCGTCGAGAACGTCCCGAGCGAAAAAGAGGTACCAGCGTCCGTCTTGGTCTTGGAAAGGGTGCGCGTCGATCGCAAAACGCTCATGAGACGTGAGATTGATGCCGAGGTCTTCGAACGGTCCGGTTGGAGAGTCGGCGACGGCAATGCGGAGGTGGTGGCCGACGATGCCGTGGCCGACGGAATAGTACATCCACCAACGGTCATCGCTGTGAGCGATTTCGGGAGCCCAGAAGTCGGTTCCGATCGTTTTGCTCGGGCGGGTGAGAGCTCCGCCGGCGCTCTTCCAGTGGGTCAGATCGGGGGAAGTGAGGATCTCGAATTCCCGGTCTAAGGAGCATTCAGGGTTGGTGCCATAGGCGACATATCCGTCGCCGGTGCGCAGAGCAAACGGATCGGCGAAGTAGCCCTCCCATGCGTTCGTCGCGCCCATCAACCGTCCCCCGGATCGGTGAGCCGTGCAAACGCATGCGCGGCCGCGGTCGGAATACGGTCTAGGCTGCCGTCCGCTCGCTCTTCCAAGTGGATTAGACCCATGCGGCGCAGGAACGGTGTCTTCCCGTCGCGCGGGTGACCGAGGGGCTG
Organism: Cryobacterium sp. TMT2-4; assembly: GCF_004402575.1. NCBI lineage: Bacteria > Bacillati > Actinomycetota > Actinomycetes > Micrococcales > Microbacteriaceae > Cryobacterium > Cryobacterium sp. TMT2-4. The sequence goes on from NZ_SOGE01000038.1 coordinate 2,974, forward strand.
CGCGAAACCTACCGTGGTGGTGCCATCGGTGTTTTGCAGTTCAACCGCGAACTCCTCGACGTTGGTTCCACCAGCGGCCCAGGACCAGTCGACGAAATCGAACAGGGGCCACCAGGTGAATGCCCGTAGGTCAAGCTCGGTGGCTAGCTGGTTGACCGTGTTGATTGCGTCGAGCAGCCAGGCTATGCGGGTGTCGTCGTCGCCTTCGATGCTGGTCTCGGTGACTGCGAGCGGGAGACCGTACCGGGCAGCAAACCCGCGGAGGGTGGCGGCGAAACCGTCGGCGCCACCGTTGTAAGCGACCTGCAAGGTGCGCCCCTTGACGGTGGTGAGGCGGCGGGGGGTGAGGTCTGGGTAATAGTTCACGCCGATGACGTCGGGCGCCGCCGGATGATGAAGGAGCCAATCGAGTTGCGAACGTGTAGCACCGTGCTCAAGCAGCCAGGTCCACATCTTGTGGTCGGAGTCGACTCGTCCGGTCAGAAGATCAGTGGGGAGCCAGCCGATCCGCTCGAGCAGCTTTGCTTCGTCCGCTGCTCCGGGCTCTCGCGTGGTGATCGCGGTAGCGGCATCGACGTGGACGATCACAGCGTCCGGATCTGCGTTTCGAATCGCGTGAGTAGCGCGAGCCATGCCGACGGTGATCGGCACCACGACGGAGGTCCAGCCGTCCCAACCGTGCCGGTACGGTGGCCACACGGCTCGGAGGCCGGCGAAGGATGCCGTGGTAACTGGCTCGTTGAGGGGCGTGTATCCCCGGATGCGGCCGCAATATCTCGCGGCGAGGGCGCTGGCGAACTCCTCGATCGCTATTGGGTAGCCTTCGTCGGCGAAGGAGTCTGGCAACCAGGTCGGGGTACCGTAGTGGACGAGGTCGGCGACGATGTCGAGGCCTAGGTCGTCCACGGCGAATGCGACAACGTCGTCCAGGTGGGTCCAGTCAAACTGTCCTGGGGCAACGTGGACGAGCGGCCACGACATCCCGTACCGGATAGCGGTCCCGCCTAGCGCGACGACGTCCCGCAAGTCGTCGCGCCACTTGAGGTGGTGGTCGGTGAGTTGGTGTTCGTCAAGGCTCGGTCGGCTCGGGTCGACCGGGTAGACACAGGTGTCCTCGATGCCCAGCAGCCACGAGAACTGGCCGCGCTCGAGGAAGGAGGTTGTGGTCACTTGAGTCCTGTCGTGGCGACGCCTTCAACGAAGAAGCGCTGTGCGAAGAAAAAGGCGAGGGCGAGGGGAAGGAGGGAGATGGTGGCGCCTGCGAGGAGTGCGGCGTGGTCGGTGACGTGCTGACCGCCGAAGAGGGTGAGCCCGGCGGGCAGTGTGCGCATCTCGGTGGAGCTAGTGACGATCAACGGCCAGAGCAGGTCGTTCCACAGGTTCATGAAATGCAACACCGCGAGGGTCGCCAGCGCCGGCTTGGCGAGGGGCAGGATAATTCGCCAATAGACGCGGAAGTGACCGGCGCCGTCGATGCGGGCAGCTTCGTCGAGCTCGCGCGGGATGGACAGGAAGAACTGGCGCAGCATGAAGATACCAAACGCGCTCGTCGCCCTCGGGATGATGAGTCCTTGATAGGTGTCAAGCCAGCCGAAGTGGAACAGCTCGATGAACACCGGGATCAGGGTTACCTGAAACGGGATCATTAGCGTGGCGATCACCAACCAGAACGCGATGGTGGACCCGCGGAACGGGATACGTGCTAGAGCGTAGGCGCACATGGAATCGAACAGGAGACACAGCGCAGTTGTGACGCCGGCGAATACGAAGCTGTTGATCAGAAGCCGCATGAAGGGCAAGTCATTCCAGATTGAGAGGTACCCGTCAAGGGTCCATGCAGTCGGGAACAGGCTGGCGGGATTAGCGAACAGGTCTGCTTCGCTGCGAAACGAGCCGCTGAGCATCCAGATGAACGGCACGAGGGCGAGCACCACGCCGAAGGCAAGGAGCACCCACGTAATTAGGGAGCGGAAGTTAGTCTTCATCGCGGTACCGGAACAATCTGAGCTGGAGTGCGGACAAGGAAAGGATGATGAGGAAAATCACCCACGCTATTGCCGATGCGTAGCCGATGTCGAAATTGGTGAACCCCTCGCGGAACATCATCGTCACCAGGGTGTCGGTAGCGAACAGGGGGCCGCTGTTGGTCATCACGTAGACAAGGTCGAACACCTGAAGCGAGTTGATGGTCGTGATCATCGTGGTGAACAGCAGAGTGGGGCGAATGCTGGGTAGGGTCACGTAGCGCGTGAGTTGAAATCCAGTCGCGCCGTCGAGTCGTGCTGCTTCGTAGAGATGTGTCGGGACTCCTTTAAGCCCGGCGAGCAAGATGATCATGGTGAACCCGACGTTCTTCCAAACGCTGACGAAGATGACAGTGGACAGCGCGAGGGTCGGTTCCTGCAGCCAGGCGACGGCCTCACCGGTGAGCGCCTTAGAGATGCCGCCCACGAGGCCGATGTTCGGGTCGAGTAGGAAGCGCCAAACTAGGCCGATCGTAGCCAGCGACACGATGGTGGGAAAGAAAAAGATGGAGCGCACAAGCCGGGTCAGCAGACTGTCGCGTAGGAGAGCGGAAGCGGCGGCGTAGCCGAGGACCATCTGAATGGCCACACTCACGACGCTGAAAATTACCGTGACACGGAGCGCGTTCCAGAACAACTCGTCCTTCAGCATGCGGGCGTAGTTGTCAAAGCCGGTAAACAGCTGCTCGTCAGCTCCGATCTTCCAATCGTGCAGGCTGTACCAGAAGGACTGCGTGATCGGGTAGATGATGAAAACCAAAATGATCGCCAGGCTAGGAAGGACAAATAACCATGCCGGCTGCCAACGAAACTTGCGTCGCCGCGGCGATAGGGATTGGGCGGGCGAGGGGCGGCCCCCCCGCCCGCCGGGCCGGACGGCCTCGGCGGGCGGGGAAACCATTGATACGCTCATTAGCTTCCGCAGCCGGTGATTGCGTCGATTTTGTCTGACGCCTCGGAAGTGGCCTGCTTGACGTCGGCGCCGCGGGTGATCTCGCCGATCAGCGTCACGTACACCTCAGAATCGACCTGCGTGGCGCCGGTGACGCCGGGCAGCCAGAGGCGTGCGCTGGGTAGTGCGGCGGCGAAAGCGGCGACAACTTCGTTCGCCGCAAGCTCTTCATCGTCGGCAAGGTCGGTTCGCACGGGCGGGAATCCGCTTTCGAGTGCGAATTGGCGCTGGGCGTCCTGACCGGTCCACCAAGCCAGGAACTCCTGCGCCTCGGCAGGGTGGTCGGTCTTCGCGGACGCCGCGAGCGGCACGGTGGAGGCGAGTGTGACGTCTCCCGCACTGCCTGTGGGGACCGGTGCAACACCCAGGTCGATGCCGGCGTCGGTGTAACCGGCGGCGGCCCAGGGTCCATTGAGCTGCATAGCTGCCTGCCCAGCGCTGAACAGTGCGTCCGACTCGGCTCCGGTCAGTCCAACCGGCGCGACGCCGTCCTTCACGAGACCGGCCCAAGTGGTCAGACTCTGGACCGACTCCGGAGAGTCGAGTACGCTGCAGCCGTCGTCGTCGACGACGTCAGCACCGTCGAGCCATTGCAGTACCGGCCACATCTGGATGGTCTCGTGGTCCGCGACAGAGAGACCATAAACGCCGTCGCCGGTGAGGTCGGACGCGACTTGACGGAAGTCGTCGACGGTCGCGGGGGGAGCTGTGAAGCCGCCCTCAGCGAAGAGAGCCTTGTTGTAGTACAGCTGCAGTGTCGCGATGTTCGCGGGAACCGCGAACAGCTTGTCGTCAACGGTGAAGGCGTCGATCGCAGCCGGGGCGAGCTGGTCGGCATTAATCTTCGTGTCCCCTTCACCCACGGCGTCGAGTTCGAGCAGCGAGTTCGTCTCGAGGTAGTCGCTCAGCACGTTGGGGTCGAAGTTCGGTGTGGCCAAGTCCGGCCCTTGACCGGTCGCCCATGCTGACGGCAGTTTCTGAGCGATGGTGTCCCACGGCTGAACCTCCATAGTGACCTGGATGTCATCGTGGGTGCGGTTGAACTCTTCAATGAGCCCCTCGTACGCGGCACGGTCGCCGCCGGTGAAGCCGGTCCATAGGGTCAGCTCAACGGGACCGTCATTGCCGCCGCCTCCAGCGGCGCACCCGGTTAGGGCGAGGATGACGGCCGCGCCGGCGGCCAGGAACGGGGTTGCTCGTTTCATTAATGCTCTCCTTTGTGCATGTGATTGAGTTGGGATCGCGAGAGACGGCCCGCTCCGGTTGGAATTCCACAGCCGCACGACTCTCGCAGCACCAACTCGACCGGCAGGATCGCGTGCGCGTCCCGGGGGGCGAGGCTTGTGCCGCCGACGATGTCGAGCAGGCGTTGGGTCGCTAGACGTGCCATCCGCTCGGCAGGCACGTGCACTGTGGTGATCGACGGCGTCGTGACCCGGCTTAGGCCGAAGTCGTCGAAACCGATGACCGAAATTTGAGTGGGGATATCCACTCCGGCGCGCAGCAGCGTGGACATCACCCCGAAAGCCATCTCGTCGTTTGCGGCCACAAGACCGTCAACGCCCCCGCCGGCGCGCAGTAACGTGAGCACCTCGGCCCCCGCCGCCACGCCGGACTCCTCGCTGAAGTCGCCCTCGATCACCGTGCCTCGCACCCCGTGGGCAGCACAGGATTCCATGAACCCGTCACGGCGCTCCAGCGCGGTTTGGTGATCCAGCGGACCACTGATGTGTACCAGCGTCTTCCGACCGTGCTCGACGATCAGATGTTCTGCCGCCATCCGGCCGGCAGAACGCTCCTCGATGCCGACGCTGATAGCGGTCGGCAACGAAGGGAAACGACCTAGCAGCACCACTGGCAGCCCGGTCCTGACCAAACGATCGATGTTCTCGTCATGGATTGACGCGCTGGTGACGATCGCGCCATCGACAGTGCCCGAGCGCATTACACGTTCGTAAGCCACCTTGCCCTGCTGCTCGTCTGGGTTTGTGGAAATCACCACCTGCAGATCATTCGCGTTCGCGACATCGGTCACTCCGGTCAGGACGTGGGTGAAATACGCATGGCCGAACACGTGCCGGCTGGTGTTCGGAACGATCAACGCAATTGCCCCGGCACGACGTACCCGGAGTGCGCGGCCCGCAGAGTTCGCGACATACCCGAGTTGGTCAGCGGCGAGCTGCACACGGCGTTTGGCAGCAGTACTGATTCGTGGGTGATCCTGCAGGGCCATCGACACGGCGCTGGTGGACAAGCCGACCTCACGCGCAACATCCCGCAATGTAATGCGCCCAGTTGCGCCCATGATCAACTCCTTTGCTTTATCGATTCAGCATGACCATCTAATCAAACGTGAACCGCTGCTTGATCGATTGAGCAAAACCTATCGTTTTCTCCGCTGGCCGTCAAGAGAAGCGCTGCGACGCCCCTCCAAGTGCGCTAGCACCACGGAAGAACGAACGTGCCCGTGATGCTTGAGGGTGATCTACATTTGGGCAACACCCAGACCTTCCTGGTCAAGTCCAAATGTGTGGTGTAACGCGTTTGCCGCGTGATTCTTGGATTTCTAGGCGCTGAGGGCGCCGAGTTCGGTTGCGGGTTCCTCCTTCTCGGTCGGGACGAGGGTGAGGCGTGAGCGGCTGAGGACGTCGAGGCCGAGGTAGCGGCGGCCCTCGATCCATTCGTCGTGTTGTTCGGCCAGGACCGCGCCGACGAGCCGGATCAGGGAGCCGCGGTCGGGGAAGATCCCCACGACGTCGGTGCGGCGGCGGATCTCGCGGTTGAGGCGTTCCTGGGGGTTGTTGGACCAGAGCTGACGCCAGATTTCCTTCGGGAAGCCGGTGAAGGCGAGCACGTCCGCCCGGGCCGCCTCGAGGTGGGTGGCGACCGCGGGGAGCTTCTCCTCCAGGGCGTTCAGGACTCGGTCGAACTGTGCGTGGACGGCGTCCGCGTCGGGCTGGTCGTAGACGGAGTGGAGCAGGGTCTTCACCCACGGCCAGCTGGTCTTCGGGGTCGCGGACATCAGGTTCGCGGCGTAGTGGGTGCGGCAGCGCTGCCAAGTCGCGCCGGGCAGGGTCGCCCCGATGGCGGCCACGAGGCCGGCGTGAGCGTCGCTCGTGACGAGTTTCACGCCGGTGAGGCCGCGGGCGGTCAGGTCGCGGAAGAAGCCGAGCCAGCCGGCGCCGTCTTCGGCGCTGGTGACCTGCAGGCCCAGGATCTCGCGGTGCCCGTCCTTGTTCACGCCCGTCGCGAGGAGCGCGTGGACGTTGGCGACACGGCCGCCCTCGCGCACCTTCAGCACCAGGGCGTCGGCGGCCACGAACGTGTAAGGGCCGGCGTCGATGGGTCGGGTGCGGAACTGCTCGACCTGTTCGTCGAGGTCCTTAGCCATGATCGACACCTGCGACTTGGACAGGCGGGTGATGCCGAGGGACTCGACGAGTTTCTCCATCCGCCTGGTCGAGACCCCGAGCAGGTAGCAGGTCGCCACGACGCTGGTCAGGGCGGCCTCGGCGCGGCGGCGGCGCTCGAGGAGCCAGTCCGGGAAGTAGGTGCCGGTGCGCAGCTTCGGGATCGCGACGTCGAGGGTGCCGGTGCGGGTGTCGAAATCCCGGTGCCGGTAGCCGTTGCGGGAGTTGACCCGGTCGGCGGAGATCTGGCCGTATTCGGCGCCGCAGACGGCTTCGGCCTCGGCGCTCATCAGCGCGTTGATGAACGTGGTCAGCATCTGCCGCATCAAGTCCGGCGAGGCTTGCTCGAGTTGTTCGGACAGGAAACGGGCAGGGTCACTAAAATGGGGTGCGGTCATCGCGTGTACTCCTTCGGAAAAGACTTGATCGGTCTTTCCAAGAATCACGCGGTGGCCGCCTTACATCGGTGCAACACGCCCATCAGGGCCGGGGGTTACACCACGCTATTGGACGCAACCATACTGTCTCGTGATCGACCGCCGGTACGACGTCAGCGGGAAAGCCAATTCGACGGCTGGCTTACCACTTGGCAGGTCACTCCGACAAAGACACTTCAGCAATAAGCTGTCGGAAAGTTGTCGGCCTTCAGCGCTCTTCAACGACAGAAGCTCCTACTTCCCTGTAAATCCGTGCAAGTAGGAGCCTCTCCTCTGGCGGTACCGGTGGGATTTGAACCCACGGTGGAGTCTCCCCCACACAACTTTTCGAGAGTTGCACCTTCGGCCGCTCGGACACGGTACCGAGGGAGAGTTTAGTTGAAATCGGGGGCCTTGCGCGAATCGCGGCGGCGAACATCCGTGTCTGAACGGCCGCGAACGGCCCTGAACGACGAGAACCCAGCACGAAGCGGTATTCTCACCGGGTGATCACCGTGAACCACAGGCTCCGTTCCCTTGCCCTCACTGCCGGAACCCTGGCCACAGCGGCCGGCCTCGGCGCCGCCGCCGTGGTCAATTACCGGGGCTTCCAGCGTCGCATCGCCGAGAGCTCGGTGATTCTCAATGAGACCCTGCCGGTGCACTCTCTCTGGTGGCGCGCCCGCGCGAAAGACAAGGGCGAGCTGATCTACGCCGTCATCGGAGACAGTGCCGCGCAGGGGATCGGGGCGAGTTCCCCGCACCGCGGCTATGTCGGAATCCTGACCGACCACATCCGTCTCTCCACCGGCCGCTCGGTGCGCGTGGTGAACCTGAGCGTGTCGGGCGCCACCGTCGCAATGGCTGTGCGCGACCAGCTGCCCACGTTCGCGAAGCTCACCCCGGACATCGTCACGGTCGCGATCGGCGCCAACGACATCGCCCTCTGGGACGCCGCCGTCTTCGAGGCCGGCATCCGGCAGGTCTGCGCGGCGCTGCCCCCGCACGCCCTGGTCGCCGACCTGCCCTGCTTCCACCTGCCCCGCAACGAACGGATGGTCGCCGTCGCCAACCGCATCATCCGCCAGGTGGCCGCGGAGTACCAGCTACGCGTGGTGCCGCTCCACGCCACGACGAAGCGGCTCGGGCTGCGCAGCGTCGCCACGCACGTCGCGGGCGACCTGTTCCACCCCAATAACCGCGGCTACCGGGCCTGGGCCGAGGCGTTCGTTCCGGCGCTGAGCGCTCATCTGGTGCGGGGCATCCGGCCTGCCGACCTGGCCGGGCCGAATGCCCCCAACGCGCCTGCCGGCCTGCCCTCGGCCGTGCCGGCCGGCCTGCCCTCCCCCACGCCGGAACCCGCGTCGACTCCGGTGGCGAACACTTCGGAATCGGGTGGTGTCAGCGGCCCGAGCTAGGCTCGCAGAATGGCCAGACCCGTTTCCTCCTTCCGTTGCACCGAGTGTGGCTGGACCACCCTGAAGTGGGCAGGCCGCTGCGGCGAATGCCAGCAGTGGGGCACCGTGGTGGACACCACCGAGAAGGCGAGCCTGGCCCGCGCGCTCAAGCCGGCCAGCGTCACCGGCGCGGGCGTCGCCCGCCCGATCACTCACATCGACACCACGGCCGTCTCGCACTGGCCTACCGGCATCGCCGAGTTCGACCGGGTGCTGGGTGGCGGCATCGTGCCTGGCTCGGTCATCCTGCTCAGCGGCGAGCCCGGCGTCGGCAAGTCGACACTGCTGCTCGAGGTGGCCTCCAAGGCAGCGGCCGCCAAGTCCCGCGTGCTCTACGTCAGCGCCGAGGAATCGGTCAGCCAGGTGCGGTTGCGCGCCGAGCGCACCGGGGCGCTGCAACCCGAGCTGTACATCGCCGCCGAGACCGACCTGGCCACCATCCTCGGCCAGATCGACGCCATTCAACCCAACCTCGTCATCGTCGACTCGGTGCAGACGGTGGCCAGCTCACTCTCCGACGGCCTCGCGGGCATGCCCAGCCAGGTGCGGGAGGTGGCCTCCACGCTGATCCGGGTGGCCAAAGACCGCAACCTGCCCATCCTGCTCGTCGGGCACGTCACCAAAGACGGCTCGATCGCCGGCCCCCGCCTGCTCGAACACCTTGTCGACGTAGTGTGCCAGTTCGAGGGCGACCGGCAGAGCGCGCTGCGCTTCGTGCGGGCGCTCAAGAACCGGTTCGGCTCGACCGACGAGGTGGGCTGCTTCGAGATGACCGGCGACGGCATCGCCGAGGTGCCCGACCCGAGCGCGCTGTTCCTCAGCCGCGGCTCCACCCCCGTGTCCGGCACCTGCGTCACGGTGGCACTCGAGGGCCGCCGGGCGATGCCGGTCGAAGTGCAGGCTCTGGTGATCAAGACCCAGGCCCCGAACCCCCGCCGCGTCACCAACGGGGTGGACTCCTCACGGGTGGCGATGCTCCTCGCGGTGCTCGAGCGCCGGGCGAGCCTGTCGGGGCTTGGCAGCATGGATGTCTACGTGTCGACCGTAGGCGGCATCCGTCTCACCGAACCGGCCGCCGACCTCGCCATCGCCCTCGCCATCGCGTCCGCGTTCAAGGACAAGCCGATCGCTCAAGGGGCCGTGGCGTTCGGCGAGATCAGCCTCGCCGGCGAGGTGCGACCGGTGTCAGCGGCCAAGCTGCGCGCAGCCGAGGCCGCCCGGCTCGGCTTCACCATCCGACTCGATGCCGAGGCCGGCGCGATCGGCACCGCGGTCGCCGCGGCGATCGCGACCGGCCAGTCCGCACGGGACGCCGAGCTCGACCGCGCGTTCTAGCAGGGAGCATCAGGCGCGGGCCGCCACGGATGTCCCGGGCGAGCGGCAGGTTCGGGTCACCGGGGTCTCGACAAGCTCAACCACCGGGCGCTCGACCAGCGGGAAGCCCGACCCACCGTGATCATCGGGCCTCGAGCAGTTCCGCCTCCGGGGTCGACGTGGAGACGATGGCGGCGTGAACGACCCGATTGCGACCGTCGCGTTTGGCCACGTACAGACGCACATCGGCGGCGCGCAGCAGGTCCGAGCTCTGCTGGCCGTCGGCAGGCGCCAAGGCAATCCCGAGACTCGCGGTCACCGGCAGGGCGCCGGTGATCGGCGACCAGTCGTGATCAGCGATCGAGCGGCAGACCGCCTCGAAACGCCGGTGCGCCTCGGTGGCGTCAATCCCCGGCATGATCAGCAGGAATTCCTCGCCGCCCAGGCGTGCGGCGATGCCGTCGGCCGCGGATGCCGCAGCGGCGATCAGGATGCTGCCCACCTCGCGGAGCACAGTGTCGCCGACCTCATGCGACAGCGTGTCGTTGATGCGCTTGAAGTGATCGAGGTCGACCATGGCGATGGCCACGCTCGGCCCACCCTCGCGCAGGCGCATCAGCGCGGCGCTGAGGTGTTCGTCGACGAACCGGCGGTTGTGCAGCCCGGTGAGCGGATCGCGCTCAGCCAGCTCTCGGTACCGCTCGCTCTCTCGGCGGGACTCCGCGGTCTGGAACATGGCCTCGAGGATGCGCCCGCGCGACTCGTTCTCGCTCGCACCGAGCGCCTCGGACTGTTCGTGGAAGTGCCGGTACGCCTCGAACGCGGCGCGAAAATCGCCGTTGGCCGCATGGATCTCGGCCTGCTCCCTTGCCGCTTCCGTCGACCAGCGGGTGAGCCCGAACCGCTGGGACAGCTCGCGGCACCGGTCGATGACGGTCTGCGCTCGGGCCAGATTGCCCTGCGTGCGATAGATCTCGGCCAGCGTGACCAGGGCCACTGCGGACCCGTCGGGATGCAGGTTGCCCACGGCCGGGTCCATAGCCGGCAGCAGCTTCGCTTCCGCCTCGTCCAGCCGCCCCGCCGTCAGGTAGACGCGCGCGACCGTGTCGAGGGCGTACATGCCGATCTGTCGGTCGCCCACCTCGGACAGGCCGATCAGCTGTTCCACGGCCGCGAGGGCCTCGACCTGGTTGTGGGCCAGGTATTCGGTGTAGGCGAGATTGTTCAGGATGTTGTAGCGGATGATGGTCTCGGGGTCATCGATCACGAGGCGGAGGGCATCGTCGTAGCGGCGGCGCGCCTCGTCGAGGGACCCGGCCGAGCCGAGCGCGTCGGCCAGGCACTTGCGGGCGGCTGCACGCATGAGTGGAACCTCCGACTCCTCGAGCAGGTCGTTCGCGGCGACGGCGTGTTCCAGGGCCAGGGCGCGGTCGCCCACCATCTCGAACACGGAACCGAGCACGTCGTGACAGCGCGACTGCAGGGCGAGCTCGCCGTGCTGCTCCGCCCAGCTCAGGATCTGTTGCACGTCAACGGCGCTCTGACTCGGGTCGCCGCGACGGATGCGCACAGCCGCGACGACAACCTGCAGCCGTCGCGCAGTCGCTCCGTGCTCCCCGTCGCCGAACTCGGCGAGCCAGGCCTCGGCGTCCTGGAGGGCGACATTGCGGTCGATCCAGTACTGTCGCTCGACGCCCGCGAGGCGGGCGTCGGTCAGACCCTGTTCGGTCCCCACCACATTGACCTGCTCCCTGACAGGCTGAATGCTGACCGTGAAAAGTCCGTCGGATTCCGCTTCGGGAGCGGGCCGAACACTGTCTAGCGCCAGCCTAGCGCGGGCCGACTCCGCGGCCGGGGGTCTGGGGACCCCCAGCCTGAGGGGGTCAGTCGGGCGCTACCCGCCGGGTTCGCTCGTGCCGGTTTCTTCCTCGCCGGGCAGCGGGCCGAGGGCGCGCATCAGGTCCGCCGGTGCGGCCTGCATGACATGGGGACCGGCGACGTCGAAGAACACCATCTCGAGCACCTGCTGGTGCACGGTGAGGAATTCGCGAAGCCACTGTGCGTCACCGACCATGATCTGCGGATCGATCTCGTCGGGAACCATGCGGGCGTAGTTCTCGGCGGAGGAGAAGAGCAGCAGCATCCGGCGGTCGGTGCCTTCACGGCCGAAGACCCGCACCTGTTCCGCCTGCCCGTTGACGACCAGCTGCGGCACGATCATCACATCGTTGCGCAGGGCATAGGCCACAGCGACCACATCCTGGGCGGCCAGAGCGGCAGCGAGGGCAGGGGAATGCGTCGGTGGAGTAGCGTCAGTCACGGCTTCCATTCAACCAGTTGGCGCGGTAGTGACACGCCGAATCCGACCCTTGGGGGGCACGCCACGAGCGAACGGCGGCCGGGCCGGTATCAGGAGAGGAAGAACTGCTTCGGGTTCACCGACTCGATGCCGTCGACGCTCACGGTCAGGTTGTAGGCCGCTCCGCCGGCCGGCGCGGCATCGCGGCTGGCTTCGCCGCAGGTGTCCGGGTTCGAACGGGTGCGGTCCCAGGCGATCGCTTCGCCGGAACTCACGGGTTCACCCGGCTGCAGGCTGACGTCGGCGTCGCCTGGCTCCTGCTGGCAGTCGGTCGACGTCCAGTAGACATCCGTGCCGCTCGACACCGTGAACACCTGCGTCGCCGTGCCCGCGTTCAGCACGCACGGCACGTCGCCGATGTTGGTGACGCTGAGCGAGAGCATCGGCTGCGCCCCCGGTTCGTAGCTGACCGCGTCGGTGGTCGCTTCGATCTGCACGGATGCGGGGTCGCACGCGGCCGGGTCGGCCGCCGGGTCGGAGGCGGAGACCTCCGCTCCGGCCGCCTGGGCCGCGGGCGCCGGAGTGCTGTCGGGCACACCGGTGCCGGCGGCCGGGCGCACGATGGACGAGATGACCAGGATGAGGAGGGCGATTACGATGAGCAGGCCGAGGCCCACCACGAGACGACGGCGCCAGTACACCTTGCTGGACTGGGGGCCGACCGGATGTTTGATCGTCGACATTACCCAAGGCTAGCGAGGTATACCGACGCCGCCGGCAATGCTGTGCGTGTCGTGCGCGTGTCGGGCGGGAAACGCCGAACCGGCGCGGCCGACCTCGAGAGGCTCGGTTCCGCGCCGGTCCGGTTTGCTCCGGGCGGTACTACCGGCCGCGCGGCGCCTTGTCGACCCTGATCTCGGTCCAGCCGAGCACGTTATCGTTCTCGTCCTGCACGACCAGCTTGTACTTGCCCGCACGGGTGTCGGCCGGCAGGGTCGTTCTGACCTCACCCTGCGCGTTCACCAGCAGCCAGCCGCCCAGGTTCTCCACTGGCTTGGACTGCAGCGATACGGAGACGAACTCACCGGCACGCGCCACTCCGACGTCGACCGTGACCGGGGCACCCGCGGCATACGTGGCCGCGTCCGTGACGATCGCGTTCTTGAGTGCCTTGGTCAGCGCCTTCGGGCTGGCGGCGACCGGTTCAGTCGTCGGCGGAACCGGCACAACGACCGTGATCGGCACCCGCACGATCGTGCCTGACTCCGTGGTGGTGAGTTCGAGCACGCTGTTCGCCGCGGCATCCTGCGGCACCGTGACGGTGACCGTCGCCGCACCCGTTGCGTCAACGGCTGCCGTTCCCAGTCCGGCACTGCTGCCGGCCCAGACCAACGACATTGCCGTGTTCTTCGGCGCGCCGAGCGAGCTCAGGTTCAGGTTGCCCACGGTGAACGTGACCGAGGCGCCGCGCTCGACCGCCACGGTCGGGACACCCGTGACACTGGCCTGGCGGGTGGCGAACGACGGCGTCAGCGGGCTCTTGGCCGTGATGTAGGAGATCCACGCGTCCCGGTCGACGAGACCGGAGTCGCGCGTGCCCGTTCCGTTCTTGAACTCCCGAAAGTTGTCGCCTCCGGTGAGCAAGAAGTTGAACGAGCCGACCCGGTAGGAGCGCGCCGGGTCGATTGCCGAGCCGTTGATCCAGATGCCCGTAATGCGGTCACCCTCGGTCCGGCTCGCGTCGAACGTGTAGTTGACGTTGTCGGAGAGGCCCAGCTGCAGGTACGGACGGCTCGGGATGTTGCCGGCCGCGTCACGCTGCCACTGCTGCTCCAGAACCGTCTTGAACTGGGCCCCGGTGAGGCTGGTCGTCCACAGGTTGTTCAGGAACGGCAGCACCGCGTTGGCCTCGGCGTAGGTGACGACGCCGTCCGGTGCGAGTAGCAGCTCGGCGCGCATGCCGCCGGGGTTGACCACGCCGATTTCGGCGCCGCCCTTGAGCGGGTCAGCCAGCGATTCGCGCAGCGAGTTGGCCACCAAGGTGCCCATCGCCGATGGTGCGGCCCGGTTCTCCGCGCACGGTGCGGTGCCACCGAGGCAGGCGCGGGTGATGTCGGCGGTGACGGAGCCGATCGGCTGGTTGCCGATGACGGCCGCCTGGGCGAGCGCGGCATCCGTGATTGTCTTCACCAAGGCGACCCGCGGGTAGGCGGCGACCAGGGTGGCGTCGGCGGTGACCGAGCGCTTGACGTTCTGGTTCTTCACGGTCGTGGTGTCACCGGAGGCAATGTCGTAGTTCAGCACGACCTGGCCGATGTTCTCACCGTAGTTGCCGGTCTGAAGCACCGGGCGGGTGATGCCGGCGGGCGCACCGGGCAACTGTGCGTTCCACGCGTATTGCTTGTGCGTGTGGCCGGTGAAGATCGCGTCGACTTCGGCTGAGGTCTGCGTGACGATCACTGCGAACGCACTGTCGGTGAGGGCGAGTTCCTGCTCGAGGGTCGCGTTGTCCGGCGTTCCGGCGCTGGCACCCTCGTGGTACTCGGCGATCAGCACGTCGACTTCGCCGTTGGCCGGGTCACCGTCGGTGAGCTGGGCCGAGACCCGGTTGACCGCGGCTACCGGGTCACCGAAGCTCAGGCTGGCGATCCCGTTCGGCGACACCAGCGCCGGGGTCTCCTTGGTGACGGCGCCGATCACACCGACCGAGACGCCGTCGACGTCGAAGATCGCATATTCCTGCATCGCCGGGGTCGTCGTTCCGAGCAGGTAGACGTTCGCGCCGAGGTAGTCGAAGTCGGCGGCGTCGGCGACGCGCCCGGTGAGGTCGGCGAAGCCCTGGTCGAACTCGTGGTTGCCCACGGCCGAGGTCTTGAGGCCGAGCGCGTTCAGCACGTCTATGGTGGGCCTGTCGCCCTGCGACGCCGAGGCGAACAGGGAGGCGCCGATGTTGTCACCGTCGGAGAGGAACAAAGTGGACGCGTCTCCGTATTCCGCGCGGAGCTGCTCGATCGTTCCGGCGAACTTCACCGTATTGCCGTCGATGCGCCCGTGGAAGTCGTTGATGTTGAGCAGGTTGATGTCGACGTCGGTGGGGCTGGCGAGGTCCAAGCCGACGATCGCCGGGTCGTGGTCCGACGAGCGGAACGCGTCGGCCACGTAGAAGTCGGTGACGTTGTTGTTGTAGCGGCTGTACTCGAGCGCAACGGACTCGACCGAGTTGATGTTCCAGACGTCCACATCGGTGACCGCGGCATTTGCCTCGGGTGACGCGAACACGTGGTCGAGCGAGCCGACGGTGCCACCGAAGGCGTAGGTGTACTCGCCGCTCTTGGCCTCCTGGCTGAGGTAGCCCGCGTCGGTGATGACCTTGATCGGGTCTTCCTGGTCGTAGGCGTTGAAGTCACCGGTGAGGAAGACGCGCGCGATGCCGGTACTGGTCTTCAGCGTGTCGGCGAACTTGACGAGCGCGGTCGCCTGGTTCACGCGGGACAGATTCGAGGCTCCCTGGCCGTCGCCGGTGTTGGCGTCGGCGCCGGTTCCAGAACCCTTCGACTTGAAGTGGTTGACGATCGCGAGGAAGCTGCTGCCGGCGTCGCCGACCAACTGGAACGCCTGGGCGAGCGGCTGGCGGGCGTTCACGAACGCGGCGTCGTCGAAGATGGTCGATCCGCCGACGGTTTCGACCGCGGCGGTCTTGTAGATGAATGCGGTGCGGATGACATCTTCGCTGGCCGGGAGGGCGGCCGGTGAGGGTACGAACGCCCAAACCGGGCTGCCCGCGTCGGTGTTCAGGGCGGTGACGAGGTTGGCGAGGGCGAAGTCGCGGTCCTTGCCGAAGCGGGCCGAGTTCTCGATCTCTTCCAGCGTGATGACGTGGGCGTCGAGGGCGTTGATCGCCGAGACGATCTTTGCCTGCTGGCGCTCGAAACTGACCTGGGTGGCCGCGCCGCGGGCGTCGCATCCGCTGTTGACCGTGATCGGTGTGCCGGCCCGGTCGGTGTAGTAGCTGCAGCCGGTGATCGAGTCCCCGGTGGTGGCGAAGTAGTTGAGCACGTTGAAGGTGGCCAGACGGATGTCGCCGCCCACCGATCGAGGTGCCGCGGTGCGGGTGTCGGCGAAGGTTGCGGGCTGCACGGCTGCGGCGGTCGCAGGCACCAGTTCGGTGGTCGGCTGGAACTTCCAGGCACTGTTGCGGAAGTCGAGGATGACCGGCGTCGCGAACGTGACGGCCGCGCCGATGCGCACCGGGCTGGTCGTCGAAAGGTAGGGGACGGGCTTGTCCTTGTTGATGCTGGACAAGAAGTTGGTGGTGGCGCCGTCGTCGAGGGTGACCGCGCGCGCCTTATTGCCGGCGACGGCCGCGGTGTACGCGTCCGTTCCCGGGCGGGCGGTGACGGTCGGGCCGACGAGCGGGGTGGTTCCGGCCGCGAGGCCGATCTCGCCGTACTGGTTGGTCGCGTAGTTGTTGGTGACGGTGAAGTCGCCCTGCGGGGAGACGAGCATGCCCTCGAGAGACTCACGTGCGGCATCCGTTGACGGGAGGCCGACCGTGGCCGGCACCGGGCCGACGATCCCGGCCTTGTCCAACGCGGTCACGTCGCTGAGCGCGGTGATCGTGATCTGGGTGAGGCCGAAGAACTCGCTCGCGGTGCCGGTGACGGAGACGTAGTCGCCTGCCGTGACCGGGGCGGCCAGTGCGTTCGTGTAGACGAAGAGGCCGTCGGACGCGGTGTGCGTGGTCAAGTCGACCGCGCCGCCGGTGCCGGGGGTCTGCAGGTAAAAGCCTTTGAAACCGCCCGTGGGATATGTGGCGGTGACGACGCCGGTCGTCGTGACGACCTTACCGGTCTGGGCGCCGGCATCCGTGGAGCCCTGGATCTCGTTGATCGCAAGGGCGGCGGCAGGCACGGGCGGAGTCGTCGCGGTGGGCGTCGGGGTGGGCGTCGGGGTGGGCGTCGCGGTGGGCGCCGTGGTCGGGTCGACCGGGGTCGCCGCGGTCTCGCCCGCGGCGTTCATCGGGGTGGGAGCCGCGACGATGAAGTCGGCCGAGTTGACGTCAGTGTCGAGGCCCGTGGCGCGGGTGAGCGCGGTGGTGACGGATGCGGCGGACGCCACCGTGGTCTCGAACGTGAGCGACGTGCCGTAGCCGAGTAGGTCGATGACGCCCGGGGCATTGAGGAGGGATCCCGTGGCCGGGGCCGTCAGCTGCGTGGCCTGGCTGGCGAGGAAGAGGGTTCCGCCTCCGCCGCCGAAAGAGAAGCCGAGGGTGGCGTTGGGGGTGGGCAGCGCCGCGCCGCTGGTCGAGTTGGCCGTTCCCTGTACCAGGTAGTACCCCTTGGCGGGAATCGAGCCGCTCAGTGCAAGCGTGCCGGACGGGTTCGCCGCGCCTGTGGCCGACCGATACTGCAGCGAGGTGCCGTCGAGGGAGACGGCAGCGTCCGTGGGGTTGTAGAGCTCGACGAACTTGTTGAGGTAGGTCGCTCCCGTGCTGCCGCCGTTCAGGTAGGCCTCGTTGATCACGACCCCGGTGCCGCCGACGTCGGCGAAGGCGGGCAGGGCCACCAGGGGGCTGGCGACCAGCCCCACTCCGAGTAGAGCAGAAAAAGCCAGTTTCAGACGGCTGTTCGGTGCAGGCGACATAGTTTTCCTCAGCTATTAACGATCGACAGTGATCGCCATGCTACGGACGCGGTGTTGCCAGTGCGCTACCTGCGAAGTAACAATCAGTGAATTTGAGCGTTTCGCTCGGATGAGCAGAAATCTCCAGAACTACCCTCACCTGAGCGGCACCTGAACGGGTAGTCTCTCGCTGTCTTCTGCCCACTGCGGTCAGCTTTCAGACGGTCAGTCGAGCCGCTTGACCATCCGGGTGTTGCCGAGCGTGTTCGGCTTGACCCGGGCCAGGTCGAGGAACTCGGCGACACCCTCATCGTGCGAGCGCACGAGCTCGGCGTACACCTGCGGGTCGACCGTTTCGGAGCCCATGTCGGTGAAGCCGTGCCGGGCGAAAAATGGCACCTCGAAGGTCAGGCAGAAGAGGCGGCTGAGCCCGAGCTCGCGAGCATCCGCTTCGAGCCGGTCCATCAGCGCGTGGCCGACGCCGTGGCCGAGCCGGTCGGCGGTCACGGCGAGGGTGCGCACCTCGCCCAGGTCCTCCCACATCACGTGCAGGGCGCCGCAGCCGATCAGAGTGCCGTCGGCATCCTCGACCACCCGGAATTCCTGCACCGCCTCATAGAAGACGACGCTTTCCTTGCCGAGCAGAATGCGCTCCTGCACCAGCGGCGCCACGAGCGCCTGGATTCGGGGCACATCGGTGGTGCGTGCCCGGCGCACCAAAAACTCCTGCATTCGCTGTCCACCGATCTCTCTCGGTTCACTCACGCGAACCAACCAGCTCAGTCTAGGCAGCTGTGGGGGGAGCGAATTCGACGGAGAATTTGCCGAACCTGCCCGTTTTGAGCCCGAAACAGGCCCGCAGGAGCAAAATCTCCGCCGAATTCGTCAGGGAGTCGGGGCCGGGCGAGCACGAGACAGGGCCCGGCGGATGTTTCCGCCGGGCCCTGTCCAACGGGTTACCGCTACTCGCTGGTCACCGCGAGGTCGGGTGAGCCCGGCCCCGTGCCGATTGCGGCCGTGGTGTTGACGCCGACGGCTACGGCGGAGGCGCGCACCGTCGTGGTGAAGATGTACTCCCCACCCACGTAATCCACGTGCACGTGGTCGCCGGCGTTGAGCTCGCCCTGCAGGATCTTTTCCGACAGGCGGTCCTCCACCTCGCGCTGGATCGCACGGCGCAACGGACGGGCACCGAGTGCGGGGTCGAAGCCGACCTCGATCAAGTGCTCCTTCACGGCGAGGGTCAGGTCCACGGTCATGTCGCGGTCGAGCAGGCGCTCGCTCAAGCGCTTGATGAACAGGTCCACGATCTGGAGCAGTTCCGGCTTGGTCAGCTGCGGGAAGACGATGATCTCGTCCACGCGGTTGAGGAACTCGGGCTTGAAGTGCTTCTTCAGCTCCTCTTTCACCTTGCCGCTCATCCGGTCGTAACCGGTGGACGTGTCACCCTCGAGTTGGAAACCGACGGGCGCGCCGCTGATGTCCTTGGTGCCGAGGTTCGTGGTCATGATGATCACGGTGTTCTTGAAGTCGACGACGCGACCCTGGCCATCCGTCAATCGGCCCTCTTCAAGAATCTGCAGGAGCGAGTTGAAGATGTCAGGGTGGGCCTTCTCGATCTCGTCGAACAGCACCACGGAGAACGGCTTGCGGCGCACCTTCTCGGTGAGCTGGCCGCCCTCTTCGAAGCCGACGAACCCGGGAGGGGCGCCGAACAGTCGGGACACGGTGTGCTTCTCGCCGTACTCACTCATGTCGAGGGAGATCATGGCGGCCTCGTCGTCGAAGAGGAACTCGGCGAGCGCCTTGGCCAGCTCGGTCTTTCCGACGCCGGTGGGGCCCGCGAAGATGAACGAACCGCTCGGGCGCTTCGGGTCCTTCAGTCCGGCACGGGTGCGACGGATGGTTTTGGCGAGCGCCGAGATGGCCTCTTCCTGACCGATGACGCGCTGGTGCAGCGCCTTCTCCATGAAGACGAGCCGCGAGGACTCCTCCTCGGTGAGTTTGAAGACGGGGATGCCGGTGGCCTGGGCCAGAACCTCGGCGATCAGGCCCTCGTCGACGACGGCGGTCGTCTTGACGTCGCCCGACTTCCACTTCTTCTCGAGGCGCAAACGCTCGCCGAGGAGGTTCTTCTCCTCGTCGCGCAGGCCGGCGGCCTTCTCGAAGTCCTGCTCCTCGATGGCGGTCTCCTTGGCGGCGCGCACCACGGCGATCTTCTCGTCGAATTCGCGCAGCTCGGGCGGGCTGGACAGGATCGACAGGCGCAGGCGGGCGCCGGCCTCGTCGATCAGGTCGATGGCCTTGTCCGGCAGGAACCGGTCGGAGACGTAGCGGTCGGCCAGGTTCGCCGCGGCCACGAGAGCGCCGTCGGTGATCGAGACCTTGTGGTGCGCCTCGTACCGGTCGCGCAGCCCCTTGAGGATATTGATGGTGTGGGGCAGAGACGGCTCGGCCACCTGGATCGGCTGGAAGCGTCGCTCGAGCGCGGCATCCTTCTCGAAGTGCTTGCGGTACTCGTCGATCGTGGTGGCACCGATGGTCTGCAGCTCGCCTCGGGCAAGGAGAGGCTTCAGGATGCTGGCCGCGTCGATGGCGCCCTCAGCGGCACCGGCACCGACGAGGGTGTGGATCTCGTCGATGAAGATGATGATGTCGCCGCGGGTGCGGATCTCCTTGGTGACCTTCTTCAGCCGCTCCTCGAAGTCACCGCGATAGCGGCTTCCGGCGATGAGCGAGCCGAGGTCGAGCGAGTAGAGCTGTTTGTCTTTCAGCGTCTCGGGTACATCGCCCTTGACGATGGCCTGGGCGAGACCCTCGACGACGGCGGTCTTGCCGACTCCGGGCTCACCGATCAGAACCGGGTTGTTCTTGGACCGGCGGGACAGGATCTGCATGACCCGCTCGATCTCCTTCTCGCGCCCGATGACCGGGTCGAGTTTGTTGTCGCGGGCGGCCTGCGTGAGGTTGCGCCCGAACTGGTCGAGAATCTGGCTGCCCGCCGGACCGCTCGCCTGCTCGTTCGCGCCGACCTGCACCTGCTCCTTGCCCTGGTAACCAGAGAGGAGCTGGATGACCTGCTGGCGCACCCGGTTGAGGTCGGCGCCGAGCTTGACGAGCACCTGGGCGGCAACGCCTTCACCCTCGCGGATGAGGCCGAGCAGAATGTGCTCGGTGCCGATGTAGTTGTGGCCGAGCTGCAGTGCTTCGCGCAGGCTCAGTTCGAGAACCTTCTTGGCGCGCGGCGTGAACGGGATGTGCCCCGTCGGCTGCTGCTGGCCCTGACCGATGATGTCCTGCACCTGCTCACGCACGGCGTCGAGGGAAATACCCAGGCTCTCGAGGGCTTTGGCCGCAACTCCCTCGCCTTCGTGGATCAGGCCGAGCAGGATGTGCTCAGTACCGATGTAGTTGTGGTTGAGCATTTTGGCCTCTTCCTGGGCCAAAACAACGACGCGTCGAGCTCGGTCGGTAAATCTCTCAAACATGTGATCGCTCCCTTGGCGCCAGGGCAGTTGTGGCGCCGATACATCGAGAGTAACGAGCGAACCCTGAAATGAGTGCCTCTGTTCGCCGCAGGCGTGACGGATGTCGTCGCGCACCGGCTCCGACCTCGTCACCTTCGGCCGATTTCGGAAGGTGTGGCGGGCCATCTCGACCGCACGTGGCGGCCTCGTCGGCCGAACAGGTGGTGACCTCGGATGCGATCGCCACCGCCTAAGAAGAGGCGCTGCGGCTCAGCCAGACGCAGGTCATCGCCGCGCTGCAGGCCGCCAGCTGTGCCGACCGCATCATCCTCCTGGCCGATGGTCGCGTGGTCGATGACCGCGGCCGGTCCACCGCCGAGCAAATCAGCACCATGTTGCCGAGCATGGAAGCACGATCGGCGCGGTGAGACGACGGAGGGCCGTGATCCGGGGCACCGACGGTCTGATGACGGTCGGGCCGCTGCCCCCCGGAATTGCGGGTGCACGGAATCGTCGGACTGCGTGTCGCAGACGCCTCGATTTTGCCCTCGGCAATGTCCGGCATCACGGATGCCGCCGTCGTCGCCATCGCGGAACGCGCTGCTGCCCTCATCCCGGGTAGCCGTGCGGCGGCGCACGCGCGGATACCCAACGAAGGATCGGTTGGCCTACTCCGGCTTGAGGATGACTTTGGTCCAACCGTTGGTGCGTTCGCCAAAGTTCTTGTAGGCATCCGCGGCTTTGCTGAGGGGGATCTCGTGGGAAACGATCCAGGATGGCTTGGCTTTGCCCGCGGCGATCAGGTCGCGCAACTGCCGATTGTACTTCTTCACCGGGCATTGTCCGCTGCCTATGCTTTGACCCTTAAGCCACTGCAGGCCATAATCAATGGCAAGTTTGCCCTGCTTGGCGTTATCGTCGAAGCCGCCGGGATCTGCCGGAAGGAAGACTCCGACAACGCCGATTCCCCCGGTGATGCGCACGGACTGGATCAGCCGATTCAGAGTCATGGCGGGATCTTCGGTGCCCTGGGGGTCGTGGGCCTGATAACCCACGCATTCACATCCCCGGTCCGCGCCGATACCCTTGGTCTGGTCCAAAACGAACTCAACCGGGTCCATCTTCGAGTCATCAATGGCGATCGCACCGATCTGCTCGGCGAGGGCCAGCCGATCAGGGCGTCGATCCACGACCCAAACTTTACTCGCGCCCTTGATCGTGGCGGACAGGGCGGCCATCAGTCCGACTGGACCCGCACCGTAAATCACGACCGTGTCACCGGGGATCACTCCGGCCATCTCGGTAGCGTGGTAACCGGTAGGGAAAATGTCCGACAGCATCACGTAATCGTTTTGCTTTTCTACCGCGTCTTCACCCAGGCGCAAGCAGTTGTTATCGCCGTAGGGCACACGCAGCATTTGGGCCTGCCCGCCGGGATACGGACCCATGCCAGCGAAGCCGTAGGCGGCGCCCGCGCCGACCGGGTTTGGTTGAGTGGTCATGCAGTAGTTCGTGAAACCGCGTTCGCAATTCTTGCAAAACCCGCAGGAAATATTGAATGGCAGCACGACCCGATCGCCGACCTTGACGGCGTCGACGCCGTTTCCGATCTCGATGACCTCACCCATGTTCTCGTGACCAAAGGTGCGCCCGACCTCGAAATCGGTGCGTCCCTCGTACATGTGCAAATCGGAACCGCAAATATTTGTCGCTGTGATGCGAACAAGAACGTCAGTGGGGCGTTCGATCTTGGCATCCGGAACGTCTTCAACGTTGACCGCGTTGGGGCCTTTATAAACGACTGCTTTCATTTCTTTCACTCCCTAAATTTTGACCATGAAAGACGGAAGATCCGCCCTCACTTTCGGAGGTGCATTTACGGTGAATGTCCGGGCAGAGTCTCAGGCTGCGCGGAAAATGTGCATATCCCAGATCTATCACGATCGCACATGACCCGCCACTGCGAGGATGCGACCGAATTCGGGTTGCGCGTTGCCCCCTGCCAGCGTCAGGGGTGCCTCGTCGACACCACGAGGTGGGCACCGAGGTGGGCACCGAGGTGGGCACCGAGGTGGGCACCGAGGCATTCTCTCTTACGACGGAACGGCCGCTAGCCGTTCGGCTATCGGGCGTTCAGCGACCCCCGCGTCAGAACGTATGTGAAATCGTCGGTCAAGCGCTATTGTCCCGGTCTGGTCATTCGGCGACGCGAGTCGCGTCAATTCCAGAGCGGTCTGCATAGCTGGTCGATTGCACGAACCGTCCAGGAGGCGCGCGTTGAGCCGGATGGCTCAAGGACGTTCAGGTTCATTCCAGAGTTGAACGCATCCGGCGGACAGGTCATTGGTTCGACGGCGAGTCCAATTCTGTCGATCGAGGGTACTAATTGATCAGCCGTATGCACCTGAACCCAAGGGCATTCGGGACCCCAGATCATTTCCACTCCACTGCCCGCGGTCGTCGTCAATCGAAGTGTCGCCATGCCTTCATCGTCCCGGTCGAAGCCAGTGAATGCATGGTCGATGAAGGTGTCATCGATAGTCCGCGGCGTGCGGAAGTCAAACACGGCAAGATCACCAGCATCGAGATCACAGAGGTGAAGGGGAATGAGGCGGTCATGAGTCACGGTCAGGATTCGCTGGGCTGCGAGCTCCAGCGTCCAGTCGTTGACGCGGCCATCGCCGGCAACAAGGTACGGGTGCGGAGCGACGCCAAAAGGGGCGGAATTTGGACCGGCATTCACTGCCGTAACTGCCGTTCGAAGGCCACCGGCGTCAAGCGCAAAATCCACCTCCAGCGTCACCCGGTGGGGGTATCCAGGCTGCGCTTCGACGGTTGCCGCGAGGACGAGCCGATCGGCCGCCTGCCTGACCACTGCAAAGTTCAACCAGGACACGAGTCCATGGAGAGCGTGACCCCTCGACGGCTCGGCGATGCTGAGCTGTTGCTCGACACCACCGAATGTGTACTTTCCATCCACGACTCGGTTCGGCCACGGCGCCAGGATGGCGCCGCGAAAGAAAGGTCGCACCCCAATTGGGTTACTCGGGGGTCAGGACCCGAGGAATGTCGGCGTCCCATTCGGTCTCGGCAACGTGAAGTGCGCGGTACGTGTAGTCCGTGTCCCACCCGTGGAAGACGAGATAGTCCTTGCCATTCAGACCAAAGACCAGGTCTTGGCCACCAGGGCCGCGATATAAGCCCCCCGACCCTTCGGTCGAGAGGATCGGACCCGTTTCCTTCGTCCACGGGCCATCGATTGAGGCAGCCGTTGCAGCACCGACCGCATATCGGTCGTCTCCGTAAGAGTTAGCGGAGTAGAGCATCAGGAGTCCTGTACCTCGGACCACAATGGTGGGAGCCTCGACAAGGTTGCCCTCCCAATCCTCGGTTTGCTTCAGGATCCTGATGGGATCGCCCGTGATGCTGAGCCCGTCGGGAGAGAGCGTGGCCGCCTGAATCCAGGTGTCGAGGTCGCAACAGTTACCGTCATTTTTCCAGACGAGGTACAAGGCGTCGTCGATGAGCACGGTGCTTGCATCGATCGCGCCGCCTTCGTCTTCTGGACAGATGATCATGGCGTCGCTCTGAACGATGAACGGTCCGGCCGGGTCGCTGGCAGTGGCTACACCAATGCACTGCAGCGTTGGCGCAAAATTCGTCGCCGTGAAGTACATGACGAATGAATCATCGGCGAGTCTCGTCACCTCAGGCGCCCAGGTCTTTCCCGGAATAATCCAGCTTGGGAGATCCGGCAACGCGTCCGGTAACACCTCCCAATCGAGGAGATCGGTGGAGGAGGCGACCTGCACGTTGCGGTTGTTGTCGTTGGTGGCATACGCGAAATAAGTGCCGTCGACCTCCACCACGTCGGGGTCTGCGAAATTCGTGTTGAGTACCGCAGCGCCTGCTGCGGTAGACGCCGGAGGTGCCGAGTGCTCCGGAGCCGCCGTGCAGCCACTCACCGCGAAGGCGGTCATGATGGCTCCAGCCACACACGCTACCGCTGCGCGGCGAGCAGAGGTCAACACGTGCTATCCCTTCACTCCGGAGCGAGAAACGCCCTCGATAATAAAGCGCTGGAGGAAGATGAACAGCGCCAGCACGGGCACGCTCGCGACAACCGCGCCGGCCATCAAAAGGTCGTAGCGCACCGCATTTGCGGACTGAAGCGTGGACAGTCCAGCTGGCAGTGTTTGTATCTCCGGGCTGAACAAGACGTAGACGGGCCAGAGGAAGTCGTTCCAGTTGCCGAGGAAGGCGAGCAGCGCGAGTGTTGCAAGTGCGGGTTTGGCGAGCGGCAGAACCACTTGCATGAAGATGACGAATCGGTTCGCCCCATCGAGCCGGGCGGCCTCCTCTAACTCGATCGGCAGGCCGACGAAGAACTGTCGCATGAAGAACACTCCGAATGCGGACGCCGCCGTGGGAATGATGATCGCGACGAGCGAGTTGAGCCACCCCAGTTCGCTCACGATGAGGTAGTTGGGAATCACCAGGATTACCGGCGGCACCAGCAATGTCGCGACGATGATGACGAAGACGAAATTCTTGCCGCGAAACTGCATTCGTGCGAGCGGATACGCCGCCAATGACGCCGTGACGACGACGAGCGTGGCATTGAGGGCGGCTGCGACCATGCTGTTTGCGAACCATTGCAGCACCGGAGTCGCAGTCCCGGGAGCGAGGATAGACGCGAAAGCTTGGACGGAAATCGGATTGGGAATCCACGCCGGTGGAATAGCCGTTGCGTCAGCCCGGGTCTTGAAGCTGGTCACGATCATGAAGATGATCGGGCTGATGAACGCGATTGCGATCGCGCCGAGAACGACGACCCGAGTGATTGTGCCACTCCGTCGACGTGCACTGCGTGCACGGGAACCGGCACTGATCCTGGTCGTGAGAGCGTTCACGAGCGCACCTCCTTCTTGAGCTTCTTGGGCTGTTTCTCGCGAAAGATGTAGAAGACAAAAGCACTGATCGCCATGAGGAATACGGTCAGGACATAACTCATCGCTGCGGCGCTGCCCATCTGAAAGTTGCGCAGACCCGCGTCGGCGATCTGATATATGGCCGTGCGCGTTTCACGTCCGGGGCCGCCCTGAGTCATGAGATAGGACTGGCCAAACATGTTGGCGGATGCAAGAAGGGTGATGATCGTGATGAACGAGAGGATGGGCTTCAGCCCGGGGATCGTCACGTGCAGGAACTGCATCCACGGTCCGGCCCCATCAACACGTGCGGCTTCGTAGAGTTCGATCGGGATGTCCTGAAGGCCGGCAAGGTAAATGACGGCGTTGAATCCGAGCGTCCACCAGACGGTCACTCCCACAAGCGCGACCCAGGCCGCGGGCGTCGTTGTTGTCCAAGCGGTGTCATCCGGAAGTCCTAGGAGTCCCAGATAGTGGTTCACCAGCCCGATGTTGTTGTCGAGCAGGTATCGCCACAGCACCGAGATGACGGCGACGCCGAGTACGTAGGGGGCGAAGTAGATTGCTCGGAGAAAGTCCCGTCCGGGAAACTTCCTGCTCATGAGTAAGGCAACGGCGAGCGGGACGATCAGGAGCAATGGCACGCTGAGTACCGTGAAGATGCCGGTGGCCCGCATGGACCCCCAGAACGGGCCAAAAACCGTCGATCCGGGTGAGAACAAGGCGACGTAGTTGTCGAGGCCGACAAAGGGTTTGTTCGGCAACGTGTAGTCCCAGGAATGAAGACTGATCCACACCCCTAAAACTGCCGGGAGGACGACGAAGCTGCCAAACAGAAGCAGGTAGGGGGCAAGGAATAGCCAGGGGGTGGCTACCCCCTGCCGCCGAGTGCCCGCTCGCACTCCACGATTCTTCTGCGACTCCGGGTCGGAGGCCGAGGGGCGGCGCGCCCTCCCCAGGGGGAGGGCGCGCTCACCGACCTTCGTCGACACTGGTCAGTCCCCGAACGAGGCTTTGTTGTCGGCCATGAGTTTCGTCGCCGTGCCGGCGGCTTTTTTGAGCGCGTCACTCGGCGTCGTCGTTCCCTGAACCCCGTCGGCGACTGCGATTTCGAGGGTCTCGGCCTGAACCCCACCGATCCCGGGAATGGGCGGCAAGAAACGCATCGAATCGATCGTTGCCGCGATTGCTTCCTGCGGCAGGCCGTCGAGGGCACCCGCATCACGCACCGACTGGCGAGCGGGGATCATGCCCGAGCCTGCCCACTCGGCGGACTGCTCGCTCATCCAGGCGATGAACACCTTCGACGCGTTGACCTTGTTCTGGTCCGCGTTTGCCTGGCGGGGAAGGAAGAAGTTATGGGAGTTGGCCCATACGGCATCCGTGTCACCAATTGTGGGGACCGGGGCGACCGCGTAAGGCAGACCGGACTCGGCGAGATCGTTGATCTGCCAGATGCCGTCCCATGTGATCGAGGTCTCACGATTCTTGAAGGCGACGTACTGAGAGTCGATGGCGACGTCACTCGGGCTGTAACCGTCGTCCACGATGGAGCGCTGCCACTCAAGTGCCTCTACTCCGGCTGCTGAATCAAACGTTGCCCCGTCGTCACCATATGGTTCACCGTCGTTCTGCCACAGCACGGAGAGGTTCATGAGGTGGCTCGGCCACCGCGTCGGCATCCAGAATGGAGTTTCGTACCCAGCTGCTTTGAGCTTGTCGAGCGCATCCTGGAAGGAAGCCGCGTCGGTCGGGGCACCTTCGATCCCAGCGGCGGCGAAATGTTCGGTGTTGTAGTACATGGCCAGTGAATGCACATCGAGCGGAATGCCGTATCGGGCGTCCTTATAGACGCCGGCACTCCAGACTTCGTCGGTGAAGTCATCTGACGTGAGACCCAAGTCCTCGGCGAGATCGTCGATCGGTACGATGACGTTTCGCGCGGCATTCGACGCGAGCTGGTCCAGGTGCATCACGCCGACGTCGGGACCCTCGCCGGCGGTCACCGCTGCGGGCAGTCTCTGGTAGAAGTCGGTCCACTGCATCGTGTTCGAGACAACCGTGATGTTGTCATGCTCAGCATTGAAGTCGGACACCATCTTCTCCATGAACGGACCGTCCCCGCCGGTGAAGCCGTTCCAGTAGGACAGCTCCACTTCAGGTCCGGTGTATTCACCGGTGAAGGGCTCACTCGCCGCCTGCCCGGTTCCGCCCGCAGAGCATCCGGCCAGTACCAGCATGAGTGCGGCACCGAGAGCTGTGGCCCCAATCACTCGCCGCCCCAGGAAGTCTTTCTGCTTCATGATCGTTCGTCCTCCTCATCGAAAACATCGCTCCGCGACTCATGCGCGAAGCGGGCCGCCCATTCCCCGCACCAATCGGAGCGGCAGACGAGCGCCTTCCGTCAATGTACAGCGCTAGAAAGATGTTTGTCTAGTCTGCGAGGATCCGCGACAAACGCCGTTTCCAGCGCCTGGCCACAGTCGCCTTAGGATGGACCGGACGGGACGGGACAAACATGGCAAGGGTTCGACTAATAGACGTCGCGGAGCTCGCGGGCGTATCCATGAAGACCGTCTCAAACGTCGTTCACAACTATCCTCACGTGGCCCCGGCGCTCCGCGAGAAGGTGCAAGCGGCAATTGACCAGCTCGGCTACCGACCCAACCTTACGGCGCGGCGTCTGGCTACCGGAAGAACCGGAATGATCGCCCTGGCAATCCCCGAAATCGACCACCCGTACTTTTCGGAACTCTCCCGTCACATTGCCGAAGAAGCAACTCGACGAGGATACCGAGTCATCATCGAGCAGACCTTGAGCGATCCCGTCGCGGAACGGGCGGTACTCAGCGATCGGGAGGCTGGGCTGGTCGACGGCGTGATCTTTCACCCCGTCCGCATGGAATCGCTCGACATTGCGAAGCTCGATCCTGGCACTCCGCTGGTCTTGCTCGGCGAGGCGGCCATGCCTGTCATGACAGACCACGTGATGATCGACAACATCTCGGCCGCTCTCGATGCCACGCGGCACCTCTTAGCGAGAGGATGTCGACGCATCGCTTTTCTCGGTGTCATAGCGGCGGACATCACTGGTTCGACGAATCAGCGCCTTCTCGGCTACCAACAGGGTCTCCTGGAGGCCGGGGTCCAGCTGGATCCTGAGCTGGTATTCACGGCCTTGGAATTCACGGCTGAAGCAGGCCTTCGTTCGGTTGCCGAGGCGATTGAGCGCGGGGTGTGTTTTGACGGCGTGGTCAGCCGCGACGACCGGTTTGCGATCGGAGCATTGAAAGCCCTCCATGATTCCGGGCGATCGGTACCCGCAGATGTGGCCGTGGTCGGTTGGGACAACACCTTCCTGGCCGCGTACACGTCCCCGACACTCACCTCCGTGGCGCCGAGGAAGACCGCTATCGCCGCGGCTGCTTTCGATCTCCTCGAGGAACGAATCGCTGGATACCGGGGGGTTGGCCGCCACAGGATCGTGGGGCATTCACTCGAGGTGCGCGAGAGCGCTCCATTTGCTCCTTGACGCCTCGACCGACACTCAGACTTTACAGCGCTGTAATTTGGCGGCATGATTGCGGTATGTCGCGTTCTCTCCCGATTTCTGCCAGTGCCCAGGGTGGCGTGTATCCCCGCCCGCAACTTGTCCGCCCGAATTGGCACGATCTCGCCGGCGAGTGGGCATTCGAACACGACGATCACGACATCGGCAGAAGCGAGAAGTGGTTCGCAAACCCTGCACACCTTGGCCGGGTCATCACTGTTCCGTTTCCGCCTGAGTCGGAGATGTCAGGAATCGCCGAGCCGGGCTTCCATCCCGTTGTCTGGTATTCCCGCATCATCAGCCCCGAAGACGTGGCCGCGAGCGGACTGTCCCGCGGGCGTGACCGAGTGGTGTTGCATTTTGGGGCGGTCGACTACCGCGCATCTGTGTGGATCGATGGCCAGTTCATCGGGTCTCACGAGGGCGGCCAGACGCCATTCTCCTTTGACATCACCGAAGCTCTGTCGCCCCAAGAGGACTGCGTGCTCGTGGTTCGTGCCGAGGATGACCCCCACGACGTAGCTCAGCCGCGGGGCAAACAGGATTGGCTTGAGGATGCGCACGTCATTTGGTACCACCGCACTACGGGGATTTGGCAACCGGTCTGGCTCGAGTCTGTGCCGGATCAGCGCATCACGGCACTGCGTTGGATTCCAAACGTGCCGGCTGGGGACGTCGCGATCGAGGTGGAGCTGACGCGGCGACCGGCGCCGAGCGTTACTGTTCAGGTGGAACTGTCCATCGCGGGCGAAATTCTCGCCCGGCAGTCTTTCTTGGCCGTTGAGCCGCGATCACAGGCAACCATTCAGATTTCTCGGCAGGCGAACGGTCAGGCCTGTGAAGCTCTCCTCTGGTCACCGGAAAACCCACGACTGATTGACGCGCATGTCTCGATCATTGCTGACGACGGAAGCATTCTCGACGAGTCCTTCTCCTATTTCGGGCTTCGCAGCGTCGGTGTCGCGGGCGGCAGGTTCCTGCTCAATGACCGACCGTACTTCGTACGATCGGTGCTGGAGCAGGGCTACTGGCCGCAGTCGCACCTCGCTGCGCCCTCGGCCGAAGCTCTGCGAGCCGAAGTGGAACTCATCAAGGCCCTCGGGTTCAACGCCGCGAGAGTCCATGAAAAGGTCGAGGACCCTCGATTCCTCTATTGGGCGGACCGGCTCGGCTTGCTCATTTGGGGTGAAATGGGCAGCACCTACGAGTTCTCTTCGGAGGCAGTATCGCGAGTCACCCGCGAATGGACCGAAGTAGTGCGCCGCGACCGATCGCATCCGTCAATCGTCACCTGGGTTCCCCTCAACGAGAGTTGGGGTGTTCAACAGATCGCACACGACGACGCCCAGTTGAGCTTCGCCCAGTCGCTCTACCACCTGACTCGCGCGCTCGATCCGAGCCGCCCCGTCATCTCCAATGACGGCTGGGAACACGCCATATCTGACATCCTCACAATCCACGACTATGCCGGCACGGCCGAGCAGCTCGACGCCAATTACAAGGACATCGACGCCATCCGATCCCTCGTTGCGGGTATGGGTCCGGCAGGCCGTCGCCTGCAGCTCATCCCCCGCGAGGTCGATGGCCAGTCGATCATGGTCACTGAATTCGGCGGGGTCAGCTTCGCGCCCGATGCTGCCGATGACTCGTGGGGCTACACGACAGCGACAAGCCATGAGGACTTCGAAAATCGTGTATCAGGTCTCGTGGGAAGCCTTCGGGACAACCCGATCCTCTCGGGCTTTTGTTACACCCAGCTGACGGACACAATGCAGGAGACCAACGGCCTGACCGACGCGAACCGGGAGCCCAAACTGCCGATCGCCGTCATTCGCAGCATCGTATCCGGGGAGAACGCACCCCTTCCCCGGGTGGCGCGGGTCGCTGCGTCGAGCCTGCACCCAGCCACCGGCTGAGG
Source organism: Cryobacterium sp. TMT2-4 (assembly GCF_004402575.1). NCBI lineage: Bacteria > Bacillati > Actinomycetota > Actinomycetes > Micrococcales > Microbacteriaceae > Cryobacterium > Cryobacterium sp. TMT2-4. The sequence goes on from NZ_SOGE01000038.1 coordinate 34,334, forward strand.
ACGACTACGACCGGCTCCACGCACTCGATCTCAGTGAGTGCACGCAGGTATTGAGATCGGGCGTGGAGTTGTGCCTCTGCTCGAGCTTCAGCGAGTCCGACGACGGCCGCACAGGCGGCCGTGGCGACGATGTCCAGCAGGTACCCGGAGACGGCGCTTTCGAACCGCGCGCCCCGGGTTCGGAACCAGCCAAGTCGACCGGCATAAAGCCCCTGTGCGGGAGAAAGATTTGTGCGATCACCTCGACCCGGCTCTGCGTCGCCAGGTGAGCCAGGAAGAAAACCAGAGCAATCACGCCGTCAGAACGGATGCTCCGCAGCACCGTGAGCAAGAACATGAACGTGGCGAGAATGAGCGCAAGCGTACTATGCACACACGCCTCTGCACGGGCACCGGCCAAAAACACGTTTCACCCGCGCCCCCGAACGAATTCGACGGAGATTTTGGCAAAAGCGGTTAGGTTAGCTCGAAAAACCTCCCTCTTTCCCAAAATCTCCGTCGAATTGGTTCACCACCGAACCGAGCTCCTGGTCGTGCGGTCTCCGGCTCGTGAACGCCTGTTGGGCACGTCGCGCATCGTCGAGGGAGTGCCCCCTCGACCACCGCCGAATTGGGTGAGGCGAGGTGCCGGGGCTCGGAGCCGAGCCGGACGCCGCTACTGCACCGCGGAGGTCAGCCGGGCGAGATTGTCGAGCACCGTGGAGCGCAGCGGCTGCTTCATCCATTCCGCCAGGGTGAGTTCACGGCTGTCCTCCCGGTAGCCGTCTTCCACCGCCCGCAACTGCTGCACGAAGGAGCGTCCGCGCACCATCATCGATACCTCGAAGTTGAGGCTGAACGAGCGCATGTCCATGTTGCTCGACCCGATCACGGCCACCTCGTCGTCGATCGTGAAATGCTTGGCGTGCAGCACGTAGGGAGCCTTGTACAGGTAGATCTTCACGCCCGCCCGAAGCAGCTCCTCATAGTAGGAGCGCTGCGCGTGGTAGACGAGGGCCTGGTCGCCGACCTCGGAAACGAACAGCTCCACCCGCAGCCCGCGCTGAGTGGCCGTCGTGATGGCGTACATGATCGACTCGTCTGGCACGAAGTACGGGCTCGTGATGATGATGCGCTCCTGTGCATAGTAGAGCAGAGCGAGGAACAGACGCAGGTTGTTCTCGCCCTCGAAGCCGGGTCCGCTGGGCACGACCTGGCAGTCCAGGGAGTGCGGCACAACCTCGGTTGACACCGGCTGGATGTCCCGGGTCAGAAGGTCGTTGGTCTCGCTGTACCAGTCGGTGATGAAAATCGCGTTGAGACCCGACACGATCGGTCCCTCGACCCGCGTCATCAGGTCTTTCCACTTCAGGCCGCGACGGATGTTCCCCGGCATGTTGTACGTGCGGTCGATGACGTTCTGCGACCCCATGTAACCGACCGTGCCGTCGATGATCAGCACCTTACGGTGGTTGCGCAGATCCGGCCGTTGCCACTTTCCCTTGAGCGGCTGCAGCGGCAGCAGGAGCTCCCACTTCACGCCGGAGTCGGTGAGCCGGCGCAGCGTCTCGCGGTAGCCGAGCTTGCGCATCGACTGGATATGATCCATCAACACGCGCACGGTCACGCCGCGCTTGACGGCGTTTTCGAGGGCGTCGAAGAATGGTGCCGTGGTCGGATCCAGGGAAAGAATGTAGAACTCGACGTGCACGAAATTGAGGGCCCGATCGATGTCCGTGACCATCTCGGCGAACGTGCCCTCATAGTCGCCGAGCAGGCGGGCCTCGTTGCCGCCGACCAGCGGCATCGCCCCCAGATTGCGGTTGAGTTCGACGACCGAGTCGAGCCAGAGCGGCCACGGATGATCGCGACGCACCTGATCGATTCCCTCGGTGCTGTCGAGGATGAACTGGTTGATCTCCTCCTGCATTTCCAGTCGCTTTTTCGGCAGGGTTCGGTAGCCGATGAGCAGGAAGAGTAAGGCGCCGATGAAGGGCAGGAAGAAGATCGTTAGCAGCCAAGCCATGCCCGATGTCGGCCGACGGTTGCGAGGAACGACGACGATTGCCACCACGCGAATGGAGAAATCGACCACCAGGGCGATCACGAGGATGATGGTCGAGATGTCGATGCCGAACATTCGGTGCTACGTAACCGGTTTATCGAGCCCGAGCTTGGCGCGCTCTTCCGCCTCGATCCGGGCGTAGACCTTACGCTCCGTGCGGTCCGCCCGCACGATGGAACGCATCACGATCCAAAAGATCAGCCCGACGGCGACGGTGGGCAGGAGCGCCCAGAAAGCGCTGACCCAGAAGTTATCCATGATGTCTCCAACGATACGGGAAAACGGCGGGCAGGCGCGCGGCGTTTACGTGTTCAGCAGCCCTGCGATACCGGTTCCGATTGCGTAGATCCCGGTTCCCCCGACGCCGACCCAGATCGAGATTTCGAGCAGGGACGGACGACGACGGACGCGCGGGATCGGTTGGCCGGGCACAGGCTCGCCGGGCACAGGCTCGCGAGGCGGATTCGACCTCATCGGATGATCATTTCACCAGTGGGAACAGGATGGTCTCCCGGATTCCCAGCCCGGACAGCGCCATCAGCAAACGGTCGATGCCCATGCCCATGCCGCCGGTCGGCGGCATCCCGTGCTCGAGGGCCCGCAGGAATTCCTCGTCGAGGCGCATGGCCTCGGGGTCGCCGCCGGCGGCGAGGCGCGCCTGTTCGACGAAGCGCTCACGCTGCACGACCGGGTCGACGAGCTCGGAGTAGCCGGTGGCCAGCTCGAAGCCGCGCACGTACAGGTCCCACTTCTCGACTACCCCGGCCACACCGCGGTGGCCGCGCACGAGCGGGCTGGTGTCGATCGGGAAGTCCAGCACGAACGTGGGGCGGGTCAGGCCGCCCTTCACGAAGTGCTCCCACAGCTCCTCGACGTACTTGCCGTGGATGGGGTGGTCGATATCGAGCCCCTCCGTGTCGGCGAGCACCTTCAAGTCGGCGAGCGGGGTGGCCGGCGAGATCACGTAGCCCACGGCCGCGGACAGGCTGTCGTACATGCCGATGCGGTCCCAGTCGCCGCCCAGGTCGAATTCGGTGCCGTCGGCCCAGGTCACCACGTGCGAGCCGGCGATGGCGAACGCGGCATCCTGAATCAGTTTCTGGGTGAGGTCGGCGATCGAGTTGTAGTCGCCGTAAGCCTCGTAGGCCTCCAGCATCGCGAACTCCGGCGAGTGGGTGGAGTCGGCGCCCTCGTTGCGGAAGTTGCGGTTGATCTCGTAGACCCGGTCGATGCCGCCGACCACGGCGCGCTTGAGGAACAGCTCCGGCGCGATCCGCAGGAAGAGGTCGGTGTCGAACGCATTGCTGTGGGTCGTGAACGGGCGAGCGGATGCGCCACCGTGCATGACCTGCAGCATCGGCGTCTCAATCTCGATGAAGCCCAGCTCCGTGAAGGTGCGGCGCAGGCTAGCGACGGTCTGCGAGCGCTGGATCACGCTGCGGCGGGCCTGCTCGCGAATGATCAGGTCGAGGTACCGACTGCGCACGCGGGTCTCTTCGCTGAGCGCGGTGTGCAGGTTCGGCAGCGGCAGCAGCGCCTTGGCGGCGACCTGCCACTCCGACGCCATGACGGAGAGCTCGCCGCGGCGGGAGGAGATGACCTCGCCGGAGACGAAGAGGTGGTCGCCGAGGTCGACGAGGTCTTTCCAATCGGCGAGGGATTCCTCCCCCACCGCCCCCAGGGAGATCATGGCCTGGATGCGGCTGCCGTCCCCGGACTGCAGGCTCGCGAAACAGAGCTTGCCGGTATTGCGCAGGTGCACGACGCGGCCGGCGAGGCCGACGATGACGCCGGTGACGGCATCCGCTTCGAGGTCGCCGAACTGCGCACGCACGGCGGGGATCGTGTCGGTGACGGGCACGGACACCGGGTAGGCGCCGCCGGCGGGACTGGTCGCGGCGGCGTTCAACCGGTCACGCTTGGCCAGGCGCACGACCTTCTGCTCGTTGGTCTCGGCCTCCGCCGCTGCGGCGGCCACGATTTCGGCCTCGGTCGGTGCTGGGTTCTGCTCGCTCATGCGGTTCTCCGTGGCAGGTGGCGGCCGGGCGATGCCCGGCGCTCCCGCGCGTGCTCATTGATGTGACGACGTGTTGATGAAAGGTCGGGCTGGTGAGGGTCTGGCTGGTGACGGTCGTGCGGGTGGTGCGGCCTAGGGAAGGTCCAGGGCCACGTTGTCGATCAGCCGGGTGTGACCGACCAGCGCGGCGACCAGCATGCGGGCCGGGCCGTGATGCTCGCCCCCGACCGGAAGGAAGGTCCGCGGGTCGACGACAACGAGATAGTCCAGTTTAAGCAGCGGCTGCACGTCGATCCGCGCGTGGGCGGCCTGCAGTGCGGCGCCGACCCCCTGGGCGGCGACGGATGCTGCGGCCTCGAGCCCCGCGGACAGCGCCCGGGCGGCGGCGCGCTGCGCCGGTTCGAGCGCGCGGTTGCGGCTGGAGAGGGCGAGGCCGCCGTCTTCGCGCACGATCGGGACGACCTCGATGCGGGTGCGGAAGTTGAGGTCGGCCAGCATCCGTTCGACCAGGAAGACCTGCTGCGCGTCTTTCTGGCCGAACACGGCCACGTCGGGGCCGACGATGTTGAACAGCTTCGCAACCACCGTCAGCATGCCGTCGAAATGCCCGGGGCGCGCAGCGCCCTCGAAGAGGCTGCCGACCGCGCCGGCGACAACCCGGGTGGAAGCGGCGCCGTCCGGGTACATCAGCTGGCTGGTTGGCGCGAATACGAACGGCACGCCCTCCGCGGCCAGAGCCGCGACATCGGCCTCGAGCATGCGCGGGTAGCTGCCGAGATCTTCCCCGACCCCGAATTGCAGCGGGTTGACGAAGATCGACACCACGACGATGTCGCCGAGGCTGCGGGCCCGGCGAACCAGGGTCAGGTGCCCGGCGTGCAGGGCCCCCATGGTCGGGACCAGCACGATGCGTGGTCGCCCGAGCCCGGCCTCGCCGCGCCCGGCGCGCGCGCTCTCGATGCGGCTCTGCGCGTCGGTCAGGCGGCTCCGCAGTTCCTCGATGCTGCCGATGACTGCTGGTTTGGTGAGCACGTTCACTCGTCCTCCGGTGTGTTGCGGTTGTGTCATTCGTCGAAACCGTCCTGGTCGCGGGTGTCGAGCGCGTCCAGCGTGTCGAGCTGGGAGAGGTCGAGACGGTCGGGGCTGGTTCGGGCCAGCGCGTTCTCCATGGCGGACCGCATCAGCGGCGCGATCACCGCTCCGGGGTGCTCGATGCCGATGCCGGCCAGCAGCCCGGTGGCCTGCTCCACGATCGAGGTGGAGAACGCCGTGGCGGTGTCAACGGCCTCGGCATAGGCAGCCCGGTCGGCCTCCGCGACGATCACGGGCTCGCCGCCCATCTCCACGACCAGCGCCTGCCCGATCGGCAGCACTGGCGTAGGCGCCGTCACCGCGAAGTAGCTGTCGGCGAGGCGGGCCAGGTCGATGCTGGTGCCGGTGAAGCTCATGGCCGGGTGGATGGCCAGCGGGATTGCGCCACCGGCCAGCGCCGGGGCCAGCACCGAGGTGCCATACCGGGCCGAGGTGTGCAACACAAGCTGGCCGGCCTGCCAGGTTCCGGCGGCCGCGAGCCCGCTGACGAGGCTCTCGAGCTGGGCGTCGGGCACGGCGATGATGACCAGTTCGCTGCGCTCGACGATCTCGGGAACGGTGAGGATGGGCGCGCCCGGAAGAATCGCCTCGGCCCGGTCGCGGCTGGACTGCGAGATGGCGGAGATCCCGACGATCGCGTGGCCCGCGCCGGCGAGGGCGGCGCCGAGGATGGGGCCGACCCGGCCGGCACCGATGATGCCGATTCCGAGGCGTCCGGGACGCGGCGTCATTCGATGACTCCGTTCGGTTGCTTCCAGGTGGGTTGGGCCGCGGTCGGCTGGTCCTGGATCGGCTGGTTCCAGTGGTGGCTGGTGTCGGACTGGGCCGACGAGATGGCCCCGGAGGCGATCCGGTCGAAGAAAACCAGGGCCTCTGCGGCGGCCACCACCCCGAGGTAGGCGGAGACCGGCCCGGCGACGGTGTGCAGCCGGGCGGAGGCGAGGCGCAGCATCCGGGTCACGGGGCCCTGCGAGATGGCGACGCTCTGCAACCGGGCCAGCGGCACCAGCACCAGCTCCCGCGAGATCACGCCGCGCCGGAGCAGAGCGATGCCGCCCACGACGGTGTAGCCGGTGCGGCGCCAGGAGAACGGATGCAGCCAGGCCGCCCGGCGCGGCGCGTTCGTGAAGCCGTCGTCGCCGCCCTTCGAGCGGAGGCCCCGTTCGATCAGGGCCTGCTGCTCCGCCGAGTCGAACCCGGGCAGGATCAATTCGAGCACCCGGGCGACGTCGGCGAGCGTGCCCACCGGGAGGGTTGTGGTGTTGGCCTCGCCGGCGGCACCCTGGGTGCTGGAGTGGCCGGCCGTGTTGATGCGCACCTGCCACCAGCCGAACGGGCGCCAGAGCAACGGCTGCGAGACGCCGATCGCGTGGACCCGGCCCGGCGGCAGGGTCTCGTTGCTAGTAGTGAGCAGCCCGAAGCCGATCCGCACGCCGTCGGGGGTGCCGGCGATGCTGTAGCGCAGCGACTTGATGACCCTGGTGAAATAGAAGCTGACGCTGGCGATCAGGGTGGGGATGAAGGCTACGAGCAGCCAGTCGCTGCCGCCGGCGGTCACGCCGACGATCAGGGCGATTCCGGCGAGCACGACGAAAACCGTGAAGCCGCTGAACACGACGGATCCGATCAGCCGCCCGGGCGGAATCCGCACCACCGATTCCGGCGGGGCGGCGTCGGGGTCCAGCTCGGGCGCGAAGAGATCCCGGGCCCGGTCGGCGGCGGCGGTCGCGGGAGAGAGGGGTGACGCGGGAGCGAGACCGAGACGGGAGGTCTGGGCCAGCGCGGCATCCGGGGCGGGAACGGCCTGCTGCCGCAGTCCGGACGCGAGGCGAAGGATGTCCCGTCGCAGCTGGTCGGCCAGGGTCGAACCCAGGTAGGCCAGTTGCACATTGGCGTCCTGACCGGCCACGCTGACTTCGAGCTTCGCGGCGCCGATCAGGCGAGGGATGAACGGGCGCACGATGTTGACACCCTGGATGCGGTCGAGGCGGGCCCGGCGGTTGCTGCGGAAGAGCATTCCGCTACGCACCTCGACGACCTCCCCGGTGACCCGGAAGGTGTGCATGCGCCAGGACAGGTAGAAGACCGCCAGGACCAGCACAAGCACGACCGCGACCGCGAGCAGCGCCCAGCCGACGACGCCGCGCTCGAGGATCGCGTCGATCGGGTCGCCGCCGTATCTCGGCACCCCGAAGAAGACGTCGATCAGCCGCTCGCGGAGGTTGGCGATGATGAAGCCGAGCACGGCGACGATGAAGATGCCGCCGCGCAGCAGTGGGCTGGCCGGATGCAGCCGGTGCCATTCCCCGTCGGCGAGCGTGGTCACAGCCCGGCCCGGCGACTCTCGGCCAGCTCCACGAGCCGGTCGCGCAGGCTCTCCGCGTCGGCCTCGGCGAGCCCCGGGATGAGCACCCCCGACGAGGCCGCCGCGGTCACGAATTTGAGGTCGGCCAGACCCAGCCAGCGCGCGATCGGGCCGCGCGTGATATCGACCAGCTGCATCCGCCCGTAAGGGACGGACACGAACCGGGTGAACATGATGCCCCGGCGGAAGAGCAGGTCGTCGCGTCGCAGTTGATAGCCGATGGCCCGCACCCGGCGCGGTTCGAAGGCGACACTGGCCCCGGTGATCAACACGATCGCGCCGATCACGTAGAGCGCCCACTGCACGTCGAGAAGCAGCCACACCGCCGCGGCCATGGCCGTGAGCACCAGTCCGAAGACGATCGTGCCGACCGTCTCCACCACCACATAACGCGGGGAGACGCGCTTCCACTCCTCCACGTCGGGGAGGTCCAGTCCTACAGCCGCGTCAGGCACGCACTTCTCCCTGCTCTTGATCGTCGTCATCGGGGGGAAGCGTGCAGAAGTGCTCGGCCACGAGCCCCAGGGTCAGAAGGATCCCGGCGCCTACCGCCGTCCCGATTGCAGGCCATAACGATGTTACCGCCGGCACGACCGAGCGGGTCAGGATGTAGAGCACGATTCCCAGTCCGCCGCCGAGAAGCAGCGCCCCGCTCAGCGCCGACGCCTTCGCCAGCAGCGCCACCCGGATGGCCAGGAACGGGTTGACGTGTTTCCGCACCGTGCCGCGAATGGCCTGACGGATCGGCCAGGCCAGCGCCAGGACGCCGATCCCGATCGCGATCAACGCGATCGGCAGGGTGGCCGGGGGCAGGAACATCGCCGAGCCGCCGGCCGCGGCGGCCAGCTCGAGCAGGAACACGACGACCAGGCCGGCCAGACCCAGGGCGATCAGCGCCGACGGCTGCGTACGTTTCACCGGTTGCCGCCCGCGGACGGCAGTGCGGGGTACCGCTGCACGGTGGTGTTGATCGCGCCGAGCAGCGCGCGCACCGGGCCGCGGCCCGGCAGCACTGCGGCCGGGTCGAGGTCCAACCACGGGGCCAGCACGAAGTCGCGCTCGGCGGCCCGCTGGTGCGGGATGGTCAGGCGCTCGTCGTGCAGCGAGGCCGTTCCGAAGACGATGATATCGATGTCGAGGGTACGGTCGCCCCAGCGTTCGACCCGCACCCGACCGTGGTCGTTCTCGATGGCGTTCACCGCGTCGAGCAGGGTGTGCGGGTGCCCGGTGTAACGGATGCCGACCACCAGGTTCAGATAGCGCGGTGCCTCGTCGTCGACGCCGCCGACCTTCACCGCGGCGGACTCGTAGACCGGGGAGACGCCGGTCAGCTCGAGCCCGGGCACCTGCTCCAGCGCGTCGATCGCCGCGGTGAGGGTGGCCATGCGGTCGCCGAGATTGCTGCCCAGGGCGAGCAGCGCCGGGGTCGCGTCGGTCATGCGCGCGTCCGCACGATCTGCACCGCGACATCCGTGAACGGTACGGAGATCGGTGCCTGTGGTTTGTGCACCGTCACCTGCACCGTGTCGGCGGCGTCGTGCGCCAGCACCGCAACGGCGATGCGCTCGGCGACGGTTTCGATCAGGTCGACCGGGTTGTGCCGGGCAGCATCCGTCACTTCCACGGCGAGCTCGCCGTAGTGGATGGTCTGCGTCACATCGTCGCTCGCGGCGGCACGCCGCAGGTCGAGCCAAACCGTTACGTCGATGACGAAGTCCTGTCCGTTTTCCCGCTCGAAGTCGTAGACGCCGTGGTGCGCGTTGACCCGCAGGCCGGTGAGCGTGATGGAGTCGCTTCTCATGGTCCCATTCTGGCGGAATCCGCCAGTGCCAGCACATTCAGCGCCGTTCGCGTCGCCGCGACGTCGTGCACGCGCACCGCCCAGGCGCCGGCCTGCGCGGCCAGCACGCTGACCACGGCGGTCGGCAGATCGCGTTCCAGCACGCCCGCGTCGGCCGGGAGCACCCCGGCGAGGAACCGCTTGCGAGAGGCACCGACCATGACCGGGAACCCCAGGTCGGCGAAGGCGTCCAGGTGGGCCAGCAAACGCCAGTTGTGCTCGGGCAGCTTCGAGAAGCCGAGCCCCGGGTCGAGCACGATCTTCTCCGGCGGCAGGCCAGCCGCGGTGAGCATGTCGACCCGCGCAACCAGCTCGGCCCGCACCTCGGCGACGACGTCGCCATAGACAGCGAGGTCGTCCATCTTCGGGGCATGCGCCCGCCAGTGCATGGCGACGTAGGTCAGCCCGCTGCGTGCGGCGAGGGATGCCATCAGCGGGTCCGCCAGGCCGCCGGAGACGTCGTTGATGATCTGCGCCCCGGCGGCGGCCGCGGCGGCCGCGGTGCTCGAATTGAGGGTGTCGACACTGATCGAAAGCCCCTGCCGGGCGAGTTCGCTGATCACCGGGATCACCCGGGACTGCTCTTCGGCGGGCGCGACCCGGCCGGCGCCGGGGCGCGTGGACTCGCCGCCCACGTCGATCAGGTCGGCTCCCTGGGACTGCAGGTCGAGGGCGTGGATGATCGCGGCATCCGTCGATGCCCACCGGCCGCCGTCGCTGAAGGAATCCGGTGTGACGTTGAGCACCCCCATGATCAGGGTGCGCGGCCGGGTCACCGGCCGGAGCCGATCAGGGCCATGATCTCGGCGCGCTTCACGGGTTCGGCGAGGGACCCGCGGCTGGCCATCGTGACGGTCGAGCTGGCGGTCTGGCGCGAACCGCGGGCGGTCACGCAGCCGTGCACGGCGTCGAGCACGACCAGTACGCCGAGCGGTGCGAGCCCGATTTGGAGCGCCTCGGCGATCTCCTCGGTGAGGCGTTCCTGCATCTGGGGCCGGGCGGCGATCGTGTCGACGACAGCCGGCAGCTTGCCCAGACCCACGACCCGTTCGTTCGGCACGTAGGCAAGGTGGGCGATGCCGAGGAAGGGCAGCAGGTGATGTTCGCAGACGGAGCGGAAGGCGATGTCGCGCAGGAGCACCAGTTCACCCGTGTGCGGGCCCACCGGGATCGTGTCACGCAGGTGGTCGACCGGGTCCACCGCCAGCCCGGCGAAGAGCTCACCGTAGGATTCGGCCACCCGGCGAGGGGTCGCCCTGAGGCCCGGACGGGCGGGATCTTCACCGATTGCGGCGAGGATCTCGGCGACCGCGGCTTCGATCCGAACCCTGTCCACTGCCACCCGGGGGCCTACGCGGTGGCAGGACGAGGGGTACGGGCCGGCGTGCGCGCCGGAGTGCGCGCGGCGGTCTCGCCAGCGGTACTGCCATCGGCGACTCCGCTCTCGATGAGGGCCTTGGGGGTCGGCATCGCGATGGGCGGCAGGTCGGAGACCGGACGCTTGTCACTGGACAGCCACTGCGGCCGCGGGGGCAGCTTGACGACGCCCGTGAAGAGCCCGGACAGCGCGTGCTGGTCGAGCGTCTCGTGCTCGAGCAGCTCGGCGGCCAGTTCATCGAGGATGGCCCGGTTCGTGATCAGCACCTGGTAAGCCTCGTCGTGCGCGTCTTCAAGCAGCTGGCGCACTTCGGCGTCGACGCTTTCGGCGACCCGCTCGGAGTAGTCCCGCTGGTGGCCCATGTCGCGGCCGAGGAAAACCTCACCGGAACCCTGCCCGAGCTTGAGCGGGCCGACAGCCGAGCTCATGCCGAACTCGGTGACCATCTTGCGCGCGGTCGAGGTGGCCTTCTCGATGTCGTTCGAGGCGCCGGTGGTCGGGTCGTGGAAGATGATCTCCTCGGCCACCCGACCGCCCATTGCGTAGGCGAGCTGGTCGAGTAGTTCGTTGCGGGTGACGGAGTAGCGGTCTTCGACCGGCATAACCATCGTGTAGCCGAGGGCGCGGCCGCGGGGCAGGATCGTGATCTTGGTGACCGGGTCGGTGTTGCGCATTGCGGTCGCCACGAGCGCGTGGCCGCCCTCGTGGTACGCGGTGATCAGCTTCTCTTTGTCACGCATGACACGGCTGCGGCGCTGCGGACCGGCCATCACGCGGTCGACTGCCTCGTCGAGGGCGCGGTTGTCGATCAGCTGCGCGTTGGAACGCGCGGTGAGCAGCGCGGCCTCGTTGAGAACGTTGGCCAAATCGGCGCCGGTGAAGCCGGGCGTCTTGCGCGCCAGCACCTCGAGGTCGACGCCGGGAGCCATCGGCTTGCCCTTGGAGTGCACCTCCAGGATGCGCTTGCGACCGAGCATGTCGGGTGCGTCCACGCCGATCTGACGGTCGAAGCGACCGGGGCGTAGCAGCGCAGGGTCGAGGATGTCGGGCCGGTTGGTGGCCGCGATGAGAATGACGTTCGCCTTGACGTCGAAGCCGTCCATCTCGACCAGCAGCTGGTTGAGGGTCTGCTCGCGCTCGTCGTGCCCGCCGCCCATGCCGGCGCCGCGGTGACGGCCAACGGCGTCGATCTCATCGATGAAGATGATGGCCGGGGCGTTTTCCTTGGCCTGCTGGAACAGGTCGCGCACGCGGCTCGCGCCGACGCCGACGAACATTTCCACGAAGTCGGAGCCCGAGATCGCGTAGAACGGCACGTTGGCCTCGCCGGCGACGGCCCGGGCGAGGAGGGTCTTACCGGTTCCGGGAGGGCCGTAGAGCAGAACGCCCTTGGGGATGCGTGCCCCGACGGCCTGGAACTTCGCCGGCTCCTTGAGGAAATCCTTGATCTCCTCGAGCTCCTCGATGGCCTCGTCGGCGCCCGCGACATCCGCGAACGTCACCTGGGGGCTCTCCTTGGATACCAGCTTGGCCTTCGACTTGCCAAACTGCATCACCTTGTTGCCGCCGCCCTGCATGCCGGCGAGCATGAACCAGAAGAACGCGCCGATCAGGAGCAGGGGCAGCATGATGCCGAGCAGCGACAAGATCCAGCTGGACTTCGGCACCTCGTCGGTGAAGCCGTCGGCCGGATTGGCAGTGGTGACGGCCGTGATGACCTCTTCGCCGCGCGGGGCGACGTAGTAGAACTGGACCTCGCTACCGAGGTCTTTATCCGCCTTGGTCAGGGTGAGGTCGACCCGCTGCTCGCCGTCGACGATCGTGGCCTCGGAGACCTTCCCGTCTTTCAGGAACTCCAGTCCCTGTTGGGTCGGAATCTCTTTGAATCCCGACATGGTAATGAGACTCGACCCTACCCACACAGCAACAATCGCCAGGAGAATGTAGAGGAGCGGCCCGCGCAGTAGCTTCTTGACGTTCATCGTGGTGACAGGCTACCGTGACCGCGCTGGACGAAGACCGTGTGTTCGCCCAAAGCGCTACCAGGCTCAGCTGTAGATGTGCGGGGCGAGAACGCCCACCGAGCGCAGGTTGCGGTAGCGTTCGTCGAAGTCGAGACCGTAGCCCACGACAAACTGGTTCGGGATGTCGAAACCGAGGTATTTCACGTCGATGTCGACGCGAGCGGCATCCGGCTTGCGCAGCAGGGCGCAGATTTCAACGGATTCCGGTCCGCGAGACTTCAGGTTGGACAGCAGCCACGAGAGCGTCAGACCGGAGTCGATGATGTCCTCGACGATGAGCACGTTGCGGCCGTGCAGGTCGGTGTCGAGGTCCTTCAGGATGCGCACGACGCCGCTGGACTGCGTGCCGGACCCGTAGGAGCTGACCGCCATCCAGTCCATCGTGATCGGGTGCACGAGTTCGCGCGCCAGATCGGCCATGACCATGACCGCTCCTTTGAGCACGCCGACCAGCAACAGGTCCCTGCCGGCATAGTCCGCCTCAATCAGGCGGCACAGCTCTGCGAGCCGGGTGCGGATCTGCTCCTCCTCGATCAGAATCTCGGTGAGGTCGCCTTCAATGTCGCGGGGTTCCATGGGAGCGGGAGGGTCCTTTACTCGGGGCGTGTCCAGGCGCGGTCAATATCAGCCAGCCGTCCTGCCGTATAACCCTAACGCCTGGCAGGTCAAGCGGCTTCTGCCCGTGCCAGTCGGTGACCAGGCGCAGCACGGCCAGCGTGTGCACGCGTTCCAGGGACACCCCGAACTCCCGTTCGACCGAGAATCGGATGATCCGCTGGCGCACCGCGGGCGGATTCGTCTCGAGCCGGCTCGCGTCCAGCCGGATTCCGGCGCCGTCGGCAGAGTCGCTGAGCGGTTCGCTCAGCTGCTCGCTGAGACCACGGGCCATGTCGTCGAGCGCGCTCGAGTCCTCGCGCAGCTGCCCGGCCGTGCGCACGAGTGCTTCGGCCACGCCGGGCCCCAGCTCCCGCTCGAGTACGGGCAGCACGGTCTGGCGTACCCGCACCCGCTGGAAGCGGGGGTCGTCGTTGTGCGGGTCCTGCCAGGGGTGCAGGCCGGCATCCACGCAGAATTGCCGGGTCCGGGCGCGACGGATGCCCAGCAGCGGCCGCAGAATCGGCCCGCCGACCGGCTTCATTCCCTGCAGGCTTGTGGGGCCCGATCCCCGGGCAAGGCCGAGTAGCACGGTCTCGGCCTGATCGTCGAGTGTGTGCCCGAGGAGGATGTGGCTCGCGCCGGTCTCCCGCCGCGCCTGGTCGAAGGCCGCGTACCGAGCGGTGCGGGCGGAGGCCTCCGGACCGCCGGCATCCGTGCCGTGGTCGACCGTCACCCGAAGAACGAGAACCGGGTCGAGGCCGAGTTCCCGCGCCTGCCCGGCCGCGGCCGCCGCGACGCCGGCCGAGCCGGCCTGCAGGGCGTGGTCGACGATGACCGCCCCGGCGCGCAGGCCCGCGCGCGGCGCCTCGAAAGCGGTGGCTGCGGCCAGGGCGAGCGAGTCGGCTCCCCCGCTGAGGCCGACCAGCACCAGGCCGCCGCCGCGGGCCGGGCCGGCCTCGGTGAGCAGGGTGCGTACATGGCGGCGCACATCGGCGATCGCCGGGGTGAGCCTCGGGCGGCGTGGGGACTCCATCCAGTAACGTTATCGACAGACTGTGAACAAGGGAGAGACCAGGCCATGGCCGCATACGACGCAGTAATCGAAATCCCTCGCGGGAGCCGCAACAAGTACGAAGTCGATCATGAGACCGGGCGGGTGTACCTGGACCGGGTTCTCTACACGAGCTTCGTGTACCCGACCGACTACGGCTTCTTCGAGAACACCCTGGGACTCGACGGCGACCCGGTCGACGTCCTGGTCCTGATCGAGTTTCCCCTTTTCCCAGGGGTCGGCCTGTCGGTTCGCCCGGTCGGCGTGTTCAATATGACGGATGACGGCGGCTCAGACGCAAAGGTCATCGCGGTTCCCGCGGGCGACCCGCGCTGGGACTATATCCAGGACGTCACCGACATCCCGGAGTACACCCGCAAGGAGATCGAGCACTTCTTCGAGCACTACAAGGACCTCGAACCCGGCAAATGGGTCAAGACCGAGGGCTGGGGCGACGCCGCGGAGGCCGACCAGATCGTGCGCGACGGCCTCACGAAACTGGCGGAAGAGGGCCACTAGGACGCGTCTCCTTCAGTCCGGTGAGGATTGTCGGCAGAGTCGACCCGTGACTCGTACTGCCGTGAGGGCGGGCGTGAGTGAGGGCGGGCTGCCGGGACTCGTCCCGGGCCGAGATCACGCGCAGACCGGAGATCATCCCGCCGATGTCCAGCCACACCGGGCCCGCGTGCCCGCCGGGATGCAGTCGCCCGGCGGGACGTGAACCACCTTGGGCCCGGAGATTGCCGAAGGCAGCGTCAGCACCTCGCCAGTGGCCGGAAGACGACACATCGTTAGCGCCAGCGAAGCCATCACGTTCGCGTCGGCTATCGGCTTCCTGGACCAGGGCGTGATCCTGCACGGCACACAGAAGAACCACACGGTCACCCACAAAAGCATCACCCAATTCGAGATCCTCGGCGACACCGCTGAAGCACTTCTGAAACAGCACCAATCCGTTGCGATACTTCCGGACTACCGCGCCCACAAGGCACCATCCCGCGCCGCAGCCATCCGAGCACTGTGCGAGAAAATGGCCCAGCGTCTCTCAACCGAGTGTCCGGCCTCCCGGGCGCCCGGGTTTGGCCACGTCGACGTCGAACACGGCCTGCCCTGCTCCTTCTGCGGATCGGCAACCCAGGCCATCACAGCCGATATCCACGGTTGCGGCCGGTGGACTCACCAGATCCGACCACCACGAAATCACGCACTGGCAGCCCCAGAATGGTGCGACTGCTGCAACCCATGAAGTGGCGACCCCACACGTGCTGCCGCCTCGTTCGTCCCCGCGCTCCTCGAGCGGCGACGCCGGGTTGCCACACCCGCAAGCTGTGGCGCGGACTTGCCACTCGCCACGACAAACCCGCCCTCACTTACCGGGGCGGAGCTGTCCTGAGCGCCATCGTGGTGTGGTGACACGAATTCGCAGACACGCCCCGGATGCCCGCGCACCCGACAACCCGGTGATCCGTTTCGCCGGTCAGCCGGGTCGTCCCACGTAGGGAGCCACGTCGCCCGCAGACCAGATGCCGTGGATGCGCACGGGCGAGGACGGGTTCGGGGCCTCGAGGATTTTGCCGCCGCCCACGTAGATAGCCACATGGTAGTAGTCGCCACCACCGCCCCAGAATACGAGGTCGCCGCGCTGAGCTTGATTGAAGGGCACCAGGCGACCCTCGTTGGCCATGGTGCGGTACTGGTTGGTGGCCGAGTGCGAGCCAATGTAGATGCCCGCCGCCGCGTAGGCGGCCTTGGTCAGCCCCGAGCAGTCCCAGACGTTCGGCCCGGAGCCGCCGAGCACGTAGCGGTCGCCGAGCTGCTGGGTGGCGAATGACAGCGCCGTGTCGACCGCTCCGGCGCTCGGGGCCCGGGCCGCGGTGGTCGGAGCCGCCGGGGCCGGAGTCGCAGGAGCCGCAGGAGCTGCCGGGGCCGGAGCCGCAGGAGCTGCCGCGGCAGCGGGCTGGGCCGCCTGGGCCGGGGTGACCGGCCGTGAAGCGGGCTGCTGTGCTGCGGGCTGGGGCGCGGGCTGGGCCGCCGGCTGCCGGGGCGTGCTCTTGCCGCCCGCGGCCTTCTGGGCGTCGGCTGCGGTCTTTTGGGCGGCCGCCGCCTGCGCCCGGGCGAGGGCCGCCGTCGCCGCCTCGGCATCTTGACCGGCTTGGTAGGCGCGTTCGGCCTCGGCCGTGGTGTCCTTCAACAGGGCCAGCTGCGCGAACAGCTCAGTGGAGCGCCGCTGCTCGGTCTCGTAGGCCGTCTCGGCGGCCTGCGCGGCCACATTCGCCGCCTCGTACCTGGCCAGCGATTCCGCGCTGAGCCGGGTGCGTTCCTCGGCAGCGGATGCCGCCTGCTTCCCGAGCGACTCGGAGGTGTTCTTATCCTGCAGTGCTTCGCGGTAGATCGTGTCCGACTGCTCACTCAGCTTGCTCGCGGTGCCGAGCCGTCCAAGCAACTCATCGGAGTTGTCGCCGTTGAGAAACAGGCTCAGCGACAGATCCTGGGCGCCGGTCTTCGCCAGGTGGGCTGCGATCAGGCCAGCCCGCAGCTTCGAGGTCGCGGCACGGGCCTCCGCCGTCTGGGCCTGCCTCGCCAGGCTCGCTTCACGGGCCGTGGCCGCTTCGAGGTCGTCCAGCGCGACCCGGTAGGCCTCCGCCACGATCAGCGAGGCTTTGGTGGCCGCCGCCGCCGAGATCTGCAGGCCCTGGAGCAGCTCGGTAATCGATTCGATCTCGGCCTGCTTGGTGGCCTCGCTGAGCTTGGCCTTCGCCACGTCGTCCCAACTGGGGTAGCCGGGCACGGCGAACGCCGCCGGCGCCGCGACGCCCACGGATGCCGAGACAGCTCCGAGGGCGACCGCCGCGAACAGACGGGAGGGCTTCTTGCGCCACCCCCGTCGGTCGGTGTCCCTAGCCAAGGGAAGCGCCCCGGTCCGACATGAACGGAACCGGGTTGATCTGGCTGCCGTTGGTGCGCACCTCGAAGTGGAGGTGGCAGCCGCTGGCCGCACCGGTCTCCCCAACGCTGGCGATGTTCTCCCCCGCGGAGACGCTCTCGCCGTTGGAGACGAAGATGCCGCCCGAGCGGATGTGGGCATACCCGGTGGAGATGCCGTTGGCGTGCTGGATCAAAACGAAGTTGCCGTAGGTTCCGTAGAG
Organism: Cryobacterium sp. TMT2-4; assembly: GCF_004402575.1. Classification (NCBI taxonomy): domain Bacteria; kingdom Bacillati; phylum Actinomycetota; class Actinomycetes; order Micrococcales; family Microbacteriaceae; genus Cryobacterium; species Cryobacterium sp. TMT2-4. Next base: position 51,888 of record NZ_SOGE01000038.1, read on the forward strand.
ACCGGCGTAGACGACGGTGCCGCTGCTGGCCGCGTAGATTCCCGAGCCGCAGCCGGCGCCGAGGTCCGTGCCGCTGTGGAAGCCCTTGCTGCAGCCCTCGTTGCCGCAGATCTGCGCACGCGGGCCGTAGCCGTCCGTGATGCGCCCGCCGGATGGAACCGCCCAGCCACCGCCGCCGACTGAGCCGCCGGAGCTGCTGGACGAGCCTCCCCCGTTGCTCGGCCTCGCGGCCGCTGCAGCTGCGGCCGCTGCGGCCGCCCGCGCGCTGGCCGCAGCGCGCTCGACGCGCACCCGTTCCGCTTCGATGGCGGCCAGTCGCGCCCGCTCGGCCACTCCGGCCTCGTAGCCGGCCGACGTAGTGGCCTGCGCATCCTGCATGAACGCCAGCTGGGCGTCGAGTTCGACTCTCTTCGCCTCCGACTCGGCTAGGGCACTGGCGGCCGCCTGCGCGGCGGCCTGCGCAGCGACGAGCGCTTCCTCGGCCGCGACGCGAAGCTTCTCGCGCTCGGCTTGGGCGACCTTGGCCTGGTCACCCAGAGACTCGGCCACGTTGGTGGCGGTCTGCGCCTGCTCGTAGACGCTGCTGCTGCGTTCGACGAGCTTACTCATGCTGCCCAGCTTGGACAGGAGCGCATCGGCGTCTTCGCCGCGCCCCTCGCCGTCGAGAAAGAGGTTCACGCTCAGGTCGGTGCCGCCGGTGCGGTAGAGCTGGGCGGCAAGTTGGCCGGCCTGGCGAGTCGCGGTCGCCGCCACCGCGGAGCTCGCGGCGGACTGCGCCTCGAGGTCGGCGGCGCGCCGGCTGGCCTCGTCGAACTTCTCTTGCGCCGCCTGCAGTTCCGCTCCGCGGGCCTCGGATTCGGCTTGGGTCTGCTCCACCTGGGTCTGCAGGTCGGCGATCAGACCCTGGATCTGGCTGACCTGCGCCGAGGCGGCGGCCGTGTTGGACTTGGCGTTCTGCACGTCCTGCCACGTTGGATAGTCGATGGCCTGGGCCGGGCCGGCCGGACCGATGAGGGAAACAAAGAGGGAGAGCGCAGCGACGAAACCGGTCGCCAGGCTGACACGGTGGCGGCGACGGCGCCTGCTGCCCGCGGATCCGTCACCCCCCTTTTCCGCTCGTGCTTCCCGGCTGAAGAGAACTGCCGTGCGCTTCATTACTCCCCGATCGGGCTCGTTACACACATCTGCTACTGCTTGAGACCGACTCAGAGTAACAACAACAGGGTAAAAACACCCCCCTTGAATCTAGCGGCCCGTCAAGCGAAACCTGGGAAATTCACGGGCTCAATGCCTGCGACACCCCCGGAAGGAACACTTTTTGCTCTCGATTTGAGATTCCCGGGCGGTAGACCGTATGCTTATGCGTCGGAAGCCATGAGGTTTATGGCGTCTCGGCCCCATCGTTTAGCGGCCTAGGACGGCGCCCTTTCACGGCGTTAACACGGGTTCGAATCCCGTTGGGGCTACGCATCCTGCAGGTCTGGGATGTGCAAGAATAAGTAAGTACGAAAACAGCTAGACAAAGTTCGACTCTCGTTAGATCTTCTTACGAGGCCCTGTAGCGCAGTTGGTTAGCGCGCCGCCCTGTCACGGCGGAGGTCGCCGGTTCAAGTCCGGTCAGGGTCGCACAGGCAACAAGCCCTTTCGACAGAGAGGGTTTTTTTCCTTGAAGCGGCTTCTCGAAGCCACTTCTGGCCCTGTAGCTCAGTTGGTAGAGCGTTCGACTGAAAATCGAAAGGTCACCGGATCGACGCCGGTCGGGGCCACTGAAGGTCATTCCCAGGCTTCTACTGGGGTGGCCTTCTTTTTTTTTGCCTCGCAGCCCGGTATCCGTAGGCCGCCCGGGGAAGACTCCGGCTCGCAGCGCGTTCACCTCCCGAACCAAGCCCCCCCCCCCCCCGAAGAGGTCCTAGTAGCTCGCGTCCAAACGGGGGTACATTCCGTGCTGTGACTCGCTGAGAAAACGTCAGATTGTTCGCAGATGTCGTGCGAGGATTCCCGGCAGCGGCGCACGCGGCAGCCACCGCGGCAGCACTTCTCCGACCTGTAACCCGAACTGCAGGGAATCACCGTGAATACGCTTCTTTGTCGTCGATTCCTCCGCCCCCCCGCGGAGCACCCGACCCTTTTCCTGCCACCCGAGGGGACGTGATGGGAGTCGCGGCGTCGGCCGAGATCGATCCAAGCGCCGTGATCGGCCCCGGTTGCACGATCCGCCCGCTCGTGCAGGTGCGCGAATACGCGCGGCTCGGCCCCGAGTGCGTTCTCGCCCGCGGCGCCTATATCGGACCCGGCGTCGTGGTTGGGCGGCACTGTACGATCCAGGACTACGCGGTCATCTACGAGCCTTCCCTATTGGAGGACGGGGTTTTCGTGGGCGCCGCGGCGGTCTTCACCAATGACACGCATCCTCGGGCCGTGAATCCCGACGGAACGCTCAGGGCCACCGACGACCGCGACCTCGTGGGGGTGACCGTGCGTACCGGCGCGTCGATCGGCGCCCACGCGGTCTGCATCGCCCCGCTCACGATCGGACGGTGGGCCATGGTGGCAGCCGGTGCGGTCGTCACCGAGAATGTCCCCGACTACGCCCTGGTGGTCGGCGTGCCGGCTCGGCGCACCGGCTGGGTCGGACGCAGCGGCCTGCCCCTGCGGGCCGAGGGAGACAACCGCTTTGTGTGTCCGGTCACCGGCGAAGATTACACCGAACACGACGGCATACTCACGCGCAACTGACCCGCCCGCTCTACAGCACCGCGTCGGCCGGCGCGAACGTGTCGCAGCTACCGGCGCCGTCGTCGAAGCCGGTCTGGAACCACCGCTGGCGCTGTTCGCTGGAGCCGTGGGTCCAGGCCTCCGGGTTGACCTGGCCCTACATGGACTCCTGGATGCGGTCGTCGCCGATTGCGGATGCCGCACTGAGCGCATCTTGAATCTGTGCCGGGGTGATGGGCTTCAGGAAGGGCACTCCGCCAGTGTCGCGGGTGTCGGAGGCGGCCCCGGCCCAGGCGCCGGCGAAACAATCGGCCTGAAGTTCGACGCGCACCGCGTTGGAGCCGGCCCCGGTCTGTCCATCCTGGGAGGCCGCGAGTGTTCCATCGAGATTCTGGATGTGGTGGCCCCATTCGTGCGCCACGACGTACATTTCGGCGAGCGGGCCGCCCGACGAGCCAAAGCGGGTGCGCAGGTCGCCGAAGAACGCGGTGTCGATGTAGATGGTCGCATCCGGCGGGCAGTAGAACGGCCCGGTGGCGCTGGTGGCCCCGCCGCACCCGGTTCCGACGCTGTCGGTGAACAGCGCAACCGGCGGCCGCTGGTATTCGGCTCCGCGGGCGGGCAGTTCCTCAGCCCAGAATACGTCGAGGGACGCCGCCGCGCCCTTGATCCGGCACTCGACGTCTTCGTTCGCCTGGGCGCCGGTCGTGCACTCGGGCAGATTCGACACGCTGCCGCTGTCGACGGGCTGCGTGCCGCCGCCGGCCAGGCCACTCAGGTCGACACCCAGGAGCTGTGAGAGCAGAAAGAGGGCGATCGCACCCACGCCGCCGCCCACTGCGATTCCCGCGGTGCGGCCCCTTTTGCTGACCCGGCCGCCGCCGATGTTCGCGTTGTCGTTGAATGTCATGAGAAAAAGCTACCCGTCGAAGTGGTCCGCTGCCGCGATGATGGCGTCCGGGTTGTCGAGCTCGCTAATGGAACATTAGGTGCCCTGCGCACGATGTGCCCACCCACCGAGATGAGTGAGCTCCGCCCGTCCCCCATTCGGGGTCCGAGCCGACTTGGGCGTTCGGGGGTATGGTCAGCTCGCAAGCAGTTGAAGATTTATCACTTGTTTGTTTGGTCGGGTTGTCTCGTTCCCTAGACAGGCTTTCCCGGGCGAATCCCATCCCGCTCTGTACACCCGAAATGCAGAGGATTCACGTGAAGACGTCCGCGACGTGTCGACCTATTCGTCGACCAATATTCACCGGCCCCACCCAGGCCGAGCGCCGAGCGCTCCACCGCCCCTTGCTGGCGGGGTGAGCAGACGGTGACGGACCCTCAACCGCGCCTGCCCTTCGCGGGGCGCCTTCCCACCGCCCAGCCGAAGCTCGCCCTGGTGCCGGCACCGGCGCTGAAGAACCCAGTCAGCGTCGACGCGAAGTCGTCCGGCCTGGTCTGGGCCAAACAGTTTCGGATGAAACTCTTGATGAGCGACGTGGGCATCGTCACGACCGCGGTCGCGACGGCCCTGATCGTCAGGTTCGGCGGTGAGGGTGCCCAAGCATCCGTCGGCGGATATCGGGCCGACTACTGGTTGGTCGCCCTGCTCATCATGCTCAGCTGGATCGCGACCCTGGGGGTCTTCCACACTCGGGACTCCCGCGTCATCGGGATCGGGGCCACCGAGTACAAACAGGTGATCAACGCGAGCGCGATCACGTTTGGCCTCCTCGCAATCGGTTTCCTGGCATTCCAGGTCGACGTCGCACGCGGCTTCTTCGTGCTCGCACTCCCCCTCGGCATGTGCGGCCTTGTGCTGGAACGCTGGCTCTGGCGCCGGTGGTTGCTGCGCCAGAGGCTTTTCGGCCACTACCTCGCGCGAGTCATCGTGGTCGGAAATCGAGCCGACGTCGAATACGTGGTCGGCCAGATTGAGAATGCCGGCGCCACCTACTACGTGGTGGGGGTGGCACTCGCGAGCGACTCGAAGTCCCCGGTGAAAACCGAAAGCCGAACGATTCCGGTGGTTTCCGACCCGGCACACGTCGCCATCGCGGCCGCCGATCTTGCCGTCGATACCGTGATCGTCGCCGGCCAGCCCAGCTGGGGGAGCGAGTACATCCGCACCCTCGGCTGGCAGTTGGAGGGGACATCCGCAGACCTGGTGCTGTCCAACCAACTCACGGATGTCGCCGGTCCGCGCATCCATTTCCGGCCGGTCGAAGGCTTGCCCCTGATCCACGTTGAGATCCCACAATTCGAGGGGACAAAGCACGTCCTCAAACGCTTCCTGGACATCGGCGTGTCCGGGATCGCACTCCTTGTCTTCTGGCCGCTCCTGGTGGCCATCGCGATTGCGGTGAAGCTCGACTCCCCGGGTCCCGTCCTCTTCCACCAGGAGCGGTGCGGGCGCAATGAGCGCACCTTTCAAATGGTCAAATTCCGCTCCATGGTGCAGACGGCCGAGGACGACCTGGCAGGCCTGCTCGATCAGAACGAGGCATCCGGAGCGCTCTTCAAGATTCGCAATGATCCGCGCATCACCCGGGTGGGACGTGTGCTCCGCAAGTACTCGCTCGACGAGCTTCCCCAGCTCTGGAACATCCTGGTCGGGAACATGAGCCTCGTGGGCCCGCGACCGCCGCTTCCGGTGGAGGTCGAAGCCTACGAGATCCACGTGCACCGGCGTCTATATATCAAGCCGGGTCTGACGGGGATGTGGCAGATCAACGGCCGGTCGAATCTGAGCTGGGAGGACAGCGTGCGGCTCGACCTCTACTACGTCGAGAACTGGTCGCTGGCCGGTGACCTGATCATCATCTGGCGCACCTTCAAAACCGTCATGCGCCCGGTGGGTGCGTACTGATGAAGAATGCGAAAAACCGATCAACGGAGGAATCACCGTGACAAGGACAGTCGGCTACGCTGGCGGGGCTTTCGACCTCTTCCACATCGGTCACCTCAACATCCTTAGAAACGCGAAGAGCCAATGCGACTATTTGATCGCCGGCGTGATGTCTGACGAGATGCTCCTGGTGACCAAGGGTTCACTACCCGTCGTGCCGTTGGCCGAGAGGCTTGAGATCGTTCGCCACATCGCCTTTGTCAATGAAGCGGTAGCTGAAATCGCCGACAACAAGATGGATACCTGGCGCTCTCTTCGCTTTGACGTCTATTTCAAAGGCGACGACTGGAAGGGCACCGAGAAAGGTCGCCGTCTTGAGCGCCAATTCGCCGAGGTGGGCGTAGAAGTCATCTTTTTCCCGTACACCATCTCGACCTCGAGCACGGCCCTTCGCCTTGCGCTGACGGCCATGTCCACCAACGCGCCCGACAACCAACCGGTTCATGACTTCAGCAACAGCGAGCGATAGGACAACCATGATTCCGAAACGGGCACTCATCACCGGTGTAACCGGCCAGGACGGCTCCTACCTGGCCGAGTTCCTCCTGTCGATGGGCTACGAGGTGCACGGACTCAAACGCCGCTCATCGCAGCTCAACACACAGCGAATCGATCACATTTATCAGGATCCGCACGAGCGCAACGCGCGCTTCTTCCTCCATTTCGGGGATCTCTCCGACTCATCGAACCTCACCCGCATCATTCAGGAGGTGCAGCCGGACGAGATCTACAACCTGGGTGCACAATCCCATGTGGCCGTGAGCTTCGAAATGCCCGAATACACCGCTGACATCGATGCCCTAGGCACCCTGCGCCTGCTTGAGGCGGTGCGATTGCTGGGAATGACGGACCGGGTGAGGTTCTACCAGGCCTCGACATCTGAACTGTACGGACTGGTCAGGGAGACACCCCAGAGTGAGATCACGCCCTTCCATCCCCGTTCTCCGTATGCGGTCGCCAAGCTGTACGCCTACTGGATGACCGTGAATTACCGAGAGTCTTACGGGATGTACGCCTGCAACGGGATTCTTTTCAATCACGAATCCCCGCGTCGCGGTGAGACGTTCGTGACTAGGAAAATCACTCGGGCCCTCGCTAACATCGCCCAGGGTCTCGAGTCCGGCCTGTTCCTCGGAAACCTAAACTCTCTCCGCGACTGGGGCCATGCACGCGACTACGTTCGGCTCCAATGGATGATGCTCCAGCAGGACGCACCGGAAGACTTCGTGATCGCCACGGGAGTCCAATATTCTGTGCGCGAATTCGTCGAATGGTCGGCGAGCGAGCTCGGCATCACCTTGAGATTCGAGGGTGAGGGCCTGAATGAGATCGGCATCGTCGACAGCGTCGTCGGAGAACTCTCCCCTGCCGTTCGCCCGGGAGACGTCATCGTGCGAGTCGATCCCCGGTACTTCAGGCCAGCCGAAGTCGACACTCTGCTCGGCGACTCGACACGCGCGCGCCTGAAGCTGGGCTGGCTGCCGGAGATCAGCGTGCGGGAGATGTGCGCGGAGATGGTCGCCTCCGACCTGATGATCGCGCAGAAAACCGCCCTCCTGAAAAGTCACGGTTTTCCCTCCCTCGTGTCCCTGGAAAGCTGGTGAACCGCAACACCGGCGCTGCTGTCTACGTCGCGGGACACAACGGGATGGTGGGCTCGGCGATCGTGCGCAGACTCACGTCGTTGGGTTACGTCAACATCGTGACCGCCAGTCATTCGGAACTCGACCTCGTCGACCAGCGAGCCGTTCGGGCCTTCTTCGAGGGCAATCACATCGATCAGGCCTATCTCGCTGCCGCGAAAGTCGGCGGGATTGAAGCCAACGACTCCTCGCCGGCGGATTTCATCTACGACAACCTCCTGATCGAGGCCAACATCATCAAGTCCGCGCACGACTTCGGCGTTCCGAGGCTCCTATTCCTCGGCTCGTCCTGCATCTATCCCAAGTTTGCCCACCAACCGATGGCCGAAGACGCGCTCCTGACCGGCACGCTCGAAGCCACCAACGAACCGTACGCCATCGCCAAGATCGCCGGAATCAAACTGTGCGAGAGCTTCAATCGCCAGTACGGGCGGGACTACCGAAGCGTGATGCCCACGAATCTCTATGGTCCCGGAGACAACTATCACGCATCCTTCAGCCATGTCATCCCCGGTTTACTCAGGCGTTTCCACGACGCACGAGAAGGCGGGGAGGATAAGGTCGTCATCTGGGGCAGCGGCAGCCCGCGACGGGAATTCCTTCATGTAGACGATATGGCGGCGGCCAGCGTGCACATCATGGAACTGGACCGGGAGGTGTACCAGGCCAGCACTACGCCGATGCTGTCGCACGTCAACGTCGGGACCGGCTCTGACTGCAGCATCAACGACCTGGCATCGGCGGTCGCCAAAGTCACCCGCTTCACCGGCCGTCTGACCTTCGACAACAGCAAGCCCGATGGTGCTCCTCGCAAGTTGATGGACGTTACCCGCATCCAGGCGCTGGGCTGGAAGCCGACGATCGATCTCGAGGACGGCCTCGAAGACGCTTACGCCTGGTTTGTTTCCCATCAAGCAGATTTTCGCGGGCGGTGAGCGGGCAGATGAGGGTCACCATCATTGGACTCAACTATTCCCCCGAGCCGACCGGCATCGCCGTCTACACCGCTGGGCTCTCGGAAGCACTGGCCGCGACCGGTCACCCGGTCACTGTGATCACCGGCAATCCGCATTACCCGCAATGGCGGATCTACGACGGCTACGACGGCCACAACCGCGTACACGGGCGCGAGCATGCGCACGAAAGAATCAGAGGTGTCAATGTCACCAGGGCCCCTCACGGTGTGCCGTCGAAACCGCGTCTGTGGAACCGCCTGGGTATGGAACTCAGCTTCGGGATTCGGGCAGTGTTCAGCAAGTGGGACAAGCCCGACGTCGCCGTGCTGGTTACACCTGCCTTATTCTCCGTGGGCGCGGCAATGCTGCGCGCGCGCCTGGTCCATACCAACACCTGTATTTGGGTGCAGGACATTTATAGCCTCGGAGTGTCCGAGAGTGGAACAGGGGGCCGCCTGGCCACCTGGTTGCTCCGCGGGATCGAGCGGTCCATCCTCCGCAGTGCGAACACAGTCGTCGTGATCCACGAGCGGTTCAAGCGCTATCTGGTTGAGGAGCTGGCCATCGACGCCGACTCCGTAGAGGTCATTCGCAATTGGTGTCACACCGACTACCCGAACGGCCACCGTCGGGAAGATGTGCGCACCACTCGAGGCTGGAAATCGGATGATATCGTCGTTCTCCACGCGGGGAACATGGGTGCCAAACAGGCTCTCGAGAACGTTGTCCACGCTTCAGAGATCGCAGAGAAGCGGGGATCGAGAGTGAGATTCGTTCTCCTCGGCGACGGAAACAAGCGGCATCAACTCGAAGCCATGGGCGGAAACCGCCGTCTCGAATTCATCGATCCCCTACCCGAAGAAGCGTTCCAGGCGACCCTCTCAGCCGCAGACATCCTGCTCGTCAATGAGCGGCCTGGCTTGACGGAAATGTGCGTACCGAGCAAACTCACGACGTACTTCAACACGGGGTTACCCGTCATCGCGGCAACTGATGAATCCAGTGTCACCGCCGATGAGCTGGCGTTGGCCGGCGGCGGAATCAGAATCAACGCCGCGGTCCCCGGCGACCTTGTGGACGCGGCCGAGATGCTCGGTGGCGATGCGGAGTCTTCGGCCGCGTACGGGGCGGCCGGGCAGAAGTTCTCGGCCGACTTCCTGTCCTCAGACGCTGCAATCGGCCGGATTCGGCGAATTCTGGAGAAGGGAGCCGTTGACGGCGGTGTCGAGAGAAATCGGTTGGCGAGGCCGATTCTGACCGGGGCGACGGATGCAATCGAACCGAAGTGAAGCGGAAATGGACAGCCCGGAACGAATGGACATCAACTGACGAGGATTGACCTGAATTCGACCGGCGGTCCATCCTGGTAGTTCTTGCATAGCCAGAAATAGCCTCCCCGGTAGCTCGCATCATCGATGTCCATCGACCAGCCGTCACCGTCAAGTCGCAGGATCCGAATACTGTTTGCGAGGACTTCGATCTGGAGACGCACCCACTCCGAAGCCCGTGGTGGGGCGGTCAGCACCGCTCTCAATCGCGTGCCCTCGGTCGTCCCCGCGACCCGGCTGAATAATTCAAGGGAGCCGTTCGCCCGGAGAATCATGTGGTACCCGGACACATCGCTGGCCACCCTGACTCGATAAGGGCGGTCGTCGGCGGCACCGAAGGCGAGCCCGGCGTGCTGCTCCTCCCTTGGAAGCGATTCCGGCCAACGGAGCTCGCACGTGATCCGGTATGATCCGGGACCCACCGGGCACATTGAGCCCATCAAGTAGCTCTGCACGTCCCGGTGGTCCAGTGCCACGGATGCGGCGCCCGCGTCGATCAGGGGCTGCACCAGAGTGCCCTCGTCAATGGTCCAGGGCAGGTCGCCGGCGGCCCGCAGCCCGGTTCCGAAGGCGTCACCCTGACTCCCAGCGGTCGTCCCGGTCACGTAGGGCAGATTAGAGCACATCATCCCGGCCACGCCGAGGTCGCTCATCCGGTCACGCATCGAGCGATAGTGCACCTCCCACGCGATAACCGGTTTGCCGAAGCCCACCAACACGGCCACCTGCGCATCCGTCGCCCTGTGTGACACCCCGAGCAAATCGAAACGAGGCGCAAGTTCATTTGCACGCTCGAAAAGTTCCGGAGTGAAGTATCCCCAGGTTGTGTAACCGTGCCCGTCGACCAGTGTGTATTGCGTTGCACCTGCCCATTGTTTCCAGACGAAATGCTCCGTGGAGTGCGAGTAGCTGTCCATGACCTTGAGCAGGGCTTCCGTATTCGTGCCTTGCTTGTCTTCGAGAAAGATCACGTGCGTTGTGGCGAAGGCATCCAGTACGTCGGCGAGCAACGGCAGCGGCTCCCGTTCTGCCGCAGGGCCGAGCCAGGCTCTCGCGTCGCTGCGAAGTTGCGACAGTTCCTCCCAGGTGACTTCCGCGATCGGGAGGTCGACACCCGTCATCCGCTTGGTCGTCAGATCGTGATGGCACACCAACACGCCGTCTGAGGTGGCGCTGACCGAGACTTCGATCGCTTTGGCCCCGCTGTCGATCACGCGGCTGTACGAATCGAAGCTGTGCTCGACCCAGTTGTCTCCGGAGCCACGGTGAGCTATGTAGAACGGTGTCGTTCCGAGGAGATCTCCGATTGCATATCGTGCCGCAGCAGTCGGGAGTACGGAGACCGGGGGAGCGGGCGTGGCTTGGCAAGCCGACAGCAGCAGTGTTGAGGCGCCGGCCAGGAGGAACTGTCTTCGGTTTATTGGCGGCAGGAACGGAGCGCGGCTGATGTCAGCCGTGCTCTGCACGTCGGTACCGCTGGACATTCAGCTCGCTGTGTAGGTCAGGGTGAGCAGCGGGCGATAGGTGACGTTGGTGCTGTTGGTCGACCACAGCCGGAGGTTGTCCGGGCCGGCACTGACCAGCGCGACGGACACCGTTGAACCAGCGAGAGTTCTCAGCTGCGCCGCATCGAGCGTGACCAAGTAAGCCGTGTTCGTTGCCGATGCGCCGGCGAGGCTCCCCAGGTCCGGTCCCAGACCGGTGGGTCGGTTGTTCCAGTTCACCGTGCCCTCCGTCCAATTCCCACTCAGCAGCTTAAATGTCTGGGCATCCACCGAGGCGGCGGTCGAGTCGGTCGAGGTTCGAATCCGCAGGGTCGCCCCGCTGAGCACAGTGCCCACCGGCGCAGCCGGGACTGCAAACTTTAGGTACGACTCGATCAGCGACGTGCCCGCCCCCCGGGACGACAACTGGCTATTGGACCCGAAGTTGGTCGTGGGAAGCACCTGGTACGTCGTCGAGTCTTCGCTGGCACCGGTCGTAAGGACCACCGGTCCCACAGGGGCGGCCTGAACCGTCGCCTCCGCGGCACCAGAGGCTGCACTCACATTGCCGGCAGCATCACGCGCCATCACCTTGTAGAAGTAAACACCCGACGCCAGACCGGGATCCGAATACGACGCACCCGAAACATCTGCGATTTTGCTCGACGCATCAGCGACGAACTCAGCCGAAGACCCCCGGTACACCGAATAACCCGTCACCGCGACATTGTCCGTCGACGCCGTCCAGGCCACCGAAACCGAACTCCCCGACACCGACGCCGTCAGACCAGTCGGAACACTCGGCACGTCAGTGTCGGCGGTCGCCACCGACGCGGATACCGACGCGGAAGCCGGACTTGCGTTGCCTCTGGCGTCGTAGGCGACCACGACGTAATGGTACGTTCCGTCAGCGAGCCCCGGATCCGTATATGACGCATCTGTCACGTCGGCGATCTTGTTGGTGGCGTCAGCGACGAAGCCGGATGCAGACCCGCGGTGCACCGAATAGCCGGTGACACCGACATTGTCCGTTGACGGAGTCCATGCCAGCGCGACGGCGCCGTTCGAGACGGTTGACGTTAGGCCAGCGGGAACGCTCGGCGCTATGGCATCGGGAGCGGTGTTGGAGCCCAGCTCGTAGTGAGCCGCGACGGCCGCTGCGCTCAAGGCCGACGGATAGACCGCCACCTCGTCGAGCGTGCCCGCAAAATAGGGACTGTCGGGCTGCGAGGGCCAGCTGTTGAGGTTGCCACCACCGGCACGCCAGTAGCCGTCAAACGCCTGGTTGAAGTTGGTAGGGTTCGAGCCGACCTCTGTGCCATCCAGGTAGAGCTTCATCCCATCGGGTCCCTGCGTGCCCACTACGTGATGCCAGGCGTTGTTGTTGAATCCCGCCGGCGATTCGATGAGTTGGAAGCCCCCGACGTACACGCCGAAGATGATGCTCCCGGAATTGGTCATGTAGATCTGCTTGTCGTAATTCGAACCCTGCCCGGTTGCGACGTTCTCAAAGCCGACGATCTTCCCGCCGGATGCCGTGTCCGTCTTGAACCAAGCTTCCGTGGAGAACTGGGCGACCGATGAGCGTGCGGTCTTGGTCGCAATGCCGCCGTCCTGAGTTCCGCTGGTCTGCACGGCAGTCCCGACCTTGATCGCCTTCGGCTGCTGCAGCTGGACTGCAGCGCCGTAATCTCCTTCGCTCTGGGCGTCGGACGATGAGTCTTTCGCCGTGCTTCCAGAGGTTTCGTCGAGGCGCCAGTACACATCAGGCTCGTCCGTGTAGATCCTGGCTCCATACGCGTCTGTCGGGGTCGGCGGAACGGCGAGGGTTCCCCCAGCGAGAGTGTAGTGCTGGGCGATCTGCGCGGCGCTCAGGGCGGATGCATAGACCGCGGTGTCGTCTATCTGGCCGCCGAAGAAAGCGCTAGACGGCTGGCTGGGCCAGCCATTCAGGTTGTCGCCACCGACATGCCAGTTACCGCTGTATTGCTGGCTGGTGCTGGTGGCGTTCTGGCCCACCCGGACGCCGTCCACGAACAACTTCATCCCGGACCCGCTCTGGGTTGCCACGATGTGGTGCCACTTATCATCATTGTACGACGAGGCCGTCTTGATCGTTTCGGTGCGACCGATGTAGACACCGAAGGTCAGGCGACCCTGGTTATCCATGTAGATGTGTTTATCGTAATTCCCGCTCAGGTTCGTGTTGCCAGTCCCGGTGCTCGGCCGACCATCCCCGAATCCGATGATCTTCCCCCCTTGGGTGGATGTCGTCTTGATCCAGGTTTCGATCGAGTAAGTGGTGGGTGCCGGTTTCTGCTGGTCGCTCCAGATGTAGCCATCAGTCCCATTGAACGTAGCGGAGGTGTTGGTGTCACCGACGATCGCGCCAGGCGCCCGGTAGGTGACGCCGTTCTTGTATAGGCCGTTCAGGCCGGTGACCGTCGCACCGGACTTGTCCTGTGCCCAGGGACCGGAAACCTCATCCAGACGCCAATACAGCCTGGCTCCGTCCTGGATCACCTGAGTGGGATAGTCAACCCCCTTGGTGACGGCGCGGGCTGCTACTGACGCCGACAGCGGACTGGTGTTGACCCCGTCATTCGCCGTCACCCGGTAGGTGTAATTCGTGCCCGCGGCGACATTCGTGTCAACGACGGTCACCTGGGGACGGGTCCACCACAGGGAACTGGCAGAGCCGGTCCAGATTGGGGTCGCTCCGCCGTTCCGGTAGACGTTGTACGTCAAGGCACTGTCGTCAGGGTCGACCACGGTGCGGAAGCGAATCTGATTGGCGCCCGAAGTGAGCGCCTCGGCTGCAACGACCGGGGTGGGCGGCGCACCGACGTCATCCGGACCGAAGCGTGTGAGTCCCTGTTGGACTACGCCGTTGATGACAGTGAACTCACCGCCGTACCAGAGGTACTTCTTTCCCGTTGTGGCGCCGGTGGCAATGGTGAGAGCACGCGGGCCGATTCCTTCGCCCGTACCGTCATTGGAAGTCGGGAACCAGCCCAGCAAAGCCGCGTCCGAGGTGTTCTGTGCCATCAAAAACATCCGTCTCCCGTCAGGAAAGGCGTTGTTCGATGAGCAGTCGTGCGCGTGACTCGCGGAATACAGGGTGCCCTGGTATTCGAGCACCGCCTGCGTTGCGCCCAGGCAGTTGTCCCGCCAAGTCTGGTCGAGTGTGCTCCAATTGACGGCGAAGCGACCGTCGAAGACTCCGCCCCCCGTTCCTTCGTTGCCCCCGTAGAACGCCGTGCCGTCCGACCACAAGGTCTTGGTCACCGAGGTACGCGGGATGAAGCCGAGAGGGTAATTACGCACGTTTGCGCCGGTGGTCGCATCGACGACCGCGATGGAGTGGGAATCCTGGTCATTGACCGTGAAAAAGTCCCCACCGATGGCTACCCTGCTGCGGTCGGGAGAGACGGCCACGGCCCGCCCGACAGTGTCAGCCGCCGGGGCCCAGGGCAGAAGCGCGCCCGACGTCGCGTCCACCGCTGCAAAGCGCTTGCGCGCCTGGCCGCCGACGGTCTGGAACTCCCCAGCCAGGTACAGGGTGGACGAGGTGGCAGCCATGCCGCGGACGAGGGAAGACACCCCCGCCACCCGGAACGGCTTGACGGTGCAGGCGACCGGGTCGATCGCGGCTACCCGCGCGGCGTTCACCCCGCCGACGGAGGAGAAATTGCCCCCGATGTAGATGGTGTTGCCGTCAGGTGAGGCAACCACCGACCGCACGGTCGGCGTGGCCCCATTAAGGGTCATGGCGAACTGACAGCTGTCAGGGGCTCCTGTCTCCGCGTTGAAAATCGCAAGCGTTCCCTGGTTCCTCGGCACTCCCGCACCGCCGCTGGGCGGCCTGATCTCAGAAAATGTTCCGCCCGCCACGACTTTTCCGTGCACCGTGCCGACTCCGTAGACAACGCCGTTCGTCTGCCAGGTCGACAGGTTGTCCGCACTGAAGGCGACGCCGGCGGAGAGCGCCGACGCCGGTTGTGGCACGGGACTCGCTATGACGAGTCCGGCCACGACAGCCACGGTCGTGAAAATTGCGGCAAGCTTACGCATAGCTACCTATCCCTCGGGTGAACAGCCTCATCGCCGAAAAGCTCTGATGACCGCGAATGAACTATGGAATCCAGCCTCACGCGGCCTTGGAGCGCTTTGGGTAAGAAAGCATTGCTCGCGTTTAGCGAAAAGTGGGATCGGCGGAAACGTACGCCCTGTGCGCCACACCCGCAATGCCCCGGAGGAGTGACGTCCGACGAGGGGCTAACATGTGCCGAGGACGGGGCACGCTGCCCACGCTCAATCAATCCGAGGATGGCCCGTGATGACACAGTTTCGTGAAGCTCACGCACAGCTTGCGAGTGCGCAGAAGGCACAGACCGGGGTGTCGCTGTACACGCGATACGTCAATCGACCGTTGGGGCGCGTGCTGGCCTCGGTGTGTTTTGGGCTCAGGATGACGCCCAATCAGGTGACCGGGCTGTCGGCCCTTGCGACCGGGGCGGGTCTTGTTCTCCTAATCAGCGGAGAACCAAGCCCGATCCGAGCCGTCGGCGTTGCGGTCCTCCTCGTTCTCGGCTTTGCGCTGGATTCGGCAGACGGTCAGGTCGCGCGCCTGACCGGCCGCGGTTCCCCCGCTGGCGAGTGGCTCGACCACGTCGTGGACGCCGGCAAGATCGTCGCGGTCCACGCAGCGATCCTCATCACGGCGTACCGCTTCTGGTCCACGGAGCCGATCTGGTATCTCGTGCCCCTCGCATTCCAGGTCGTGTCCGTTGTCACCTTCGTGGGTGGCCTGCTGACTGAGCTGCTCCTGCGCCGTTCAGCCAACGCAACCTCCACGACCTCGGCCATCGGCGAGGGCGGGGCTCGTCGCCCCTCGAGAGCCAGGGCCATTGCTCTGCTGCCGGCCGACTACGGGATCCTCTCGCTCAGCTTCATCCTCACTGGCTGGCCCGGTGCTTTCGTGGTGGTCTACAGCCTTCTCTTGGCCGCCAACGCGCTGATCATGGCGTTACTGCTCGGCAAATGGTTCCGGGCACTGTCTGCCCGCGGCTAAAGCGCGTCTTCCACCGTTTCTCCCGTAGCCGGGATGAAGACCCGACTGGTTCCCGTGGTCGAACGCTCGAACCACTCACCGTCGATCGGCCCGCGGAGCGCGGCCGGAACACCCGCCCATAGTCCGGGCAACCCGCCCGATCTCGCACGGGTTAGCACCGATCCTCCCGCCAGGACCGACCGATCCGGCAAGATAGCGCCGCCGAAGAGCAGACAGCGCGCTCCGACGAAACTCCGGGCTCCAATTCGCACCGGATATGCCGCCTGAGCATTTCGTCGAACGTCGATGCTGTGCGTCACAATCTTGGTTTCGTGCCCGGCGACACTGGAGTACTCGCCGATCACTATGGAGCCGGAGCAATCGAACTGATGCCGGCTCGTAATTTTTGAATGAGGCCCCATTTCCAGTGCCGCGCCGTCCGGGTAGAGCCGCTTGTACACGGGGTGGGATGAAAAAACGTTCAAGCGGCCGATGGTTGCGTGATCACCGATTGACACCCGGCGCATGTTCTTGAGCAGGTTCCATCGGCCTATCCGGCTGTTCGCTCCCATCGAGACCTGTGTGACCCGAAGGACGAGACAGGATCGCGCCATTGCGGTCGGATGAATGTCGTGGCCGATCGAGCGAAGGAGCCGGTTCTTAGCCGTGCTCGCCGGCAGCGCCCAAGCCAGCGCCCTCATCGCGTCTTTGATCTGACTCAAGAGCCGCTCACCCCGATTTCCGGAACCATTGTCACGTCGAGCGCATCCTCGCTGCGCTGGGCGATTGCGCGGCGCATGCCCATGAGTTCAAGCAGAAGCCTGAGCGAAAGCCCAGCGAAGATACCACAGAGCGCCCCCTCTGCCCCCCAGGACACGGCTCCGATCGCGACGCAGGGTAGACCGACCAGAGTCCCGATGGCCGTCGCCCCGGTCACCACATCGAGTCTGCGCAATGCCGCCAGGCAGGCCTTGCTGACGACCGCCTCGATCAGGCTCACTCCGGTGATCAGCGCCATCAGTATCAAGGTGACAAAGGACGGTTTGATCTGGCCGCCGCCGAGCCAACGCACCAGTTCCGGGGCTACGGCCAGCATGAGACCGGCGAGCGCAACCGCGAACACCACGGCGGCGACCAGCCCCGTCCTGACTCGGCGGACGAGGTCCTGCCTTCGAGCTTTGGGCACCCAGCCCTGGAGGATCGTGACGAATGGGCCGAGTCCCACGATCACCTGGCGCTGCACCTTCTCGACAACGGCGTAAACCGGCTGCGCGCCCGGGGCGATCAACGACACAATGACAATCGGGGTCGAGGTATACAGCGAGGAAAGCACGGTCGAGGTGACACCCAGCCGCTGCGAAGAAAGCACCATCCCTATCCGCCTGCGCGGAAGCGACCGGAGTCGACGGAGTCTCCACGGTTGCAGGATCCATATGGTGGAGGCCATGAATGCCGTCACCATACCGATCAGCTGCCAGAGCACACCCACGAGAGCACTCGACCCGTGAGTCATGTAGAAAATGCCGATGCCGGTCCCGAGAACCCGCGGGACGGTTTCGAAAACCAAGAGTCGGTACGGTTGCATGAGACCGACGAACCACCAGTTCGCGGTCAGTCCCACGGTCGCCGTGGACAGGGCACCGACTCCGGCGAAGATGGCGTAGTCGCGACCGACACCCCAGGCCACCGAAAAAACAAGAAGGCCGACGGGCACAATGATCAGCAGCTTGCAGATAACCGACTCCGCATATGCGGTGAGTCGCATGTTCGCGTCTGCCCTCGCCACGGAGGCCGGCCCGGAGAGACCCCAGCCGTAAGCCACGATAACCGCACCCACGCCGCCGATGGACTGGCCTGCCGCAATCATTCCCCACGCTGCCGCGCCGCTTGCCATGACCATTGAGGGGATGACCGCAAGCGAGACGACAGCCAGGAGCACCATCGAAATCGAGTATCCGACGATGGTGTTCATGCTGGCGCGAACGCGCCTCAGCCGTCTACCCCTCGGCGCACCTGCCTTCATCGGACCCTCATCTCGCCTGCCCACGCTCAGTTCGACGGGGTTGCATGCGAACAAGCTAGCAGCAACATGGTTCAACGGGATATCTAGCCGCTGATCGGTTGTCTGCGTACACTGACCGTCATGTCAGTCAGCGACGCGAGACCACCGATGGCCCAACCGTCAGGTCTCCCTCGCCGGAACCTGGCCGGATTCTCCGGCGCAGGCTACGAACGGGGGCGGAATTCGCTCTGGCAGATCGCCTGGCTTCTCCTCTCCGGACTCGTTGTTGTCCGGTGGTGGTGCCCGCCCCGTCTCCGCGTGGCGCTCCTTCGGCTTTTCGGCGCCACGATCGGTGACAATGTTTTGATCCGCCATCGCGTGCGCATCCACTGGCCATGGAAACTGGTCGTCGGTGACAACTCGTGGATCGGTGAAGAGGTCTGGATTCTGAATCTCGAGCCGGTGATCATTGGCAGTGACGTGTGCATTTCCCAGGGTGTCATGCTGTGCACGGGCAGCCATGACCGCACCTCGCAGACATTCGAATTCGACAATGCGCCGATTATCGTGGAAGACGGCGCCTGGATCGCGGCCAGGGCAACAGTTCTCCGAGGAAGCCGGATCGGCCATGACAGCGTTATCGGCGCGACGGCTCTCGTCTCCGGGACCGTGCCCGCCCGGGCACTTCTGCGAGCTCCGCGCGCGGAACGACCAGCACTCTCACAGGACCGGGACCAGACCTGAATGCGTGTGCTCTCCATCGTGACGCTCGTCAGTCCCAACGGTGAGTATGGAGGTCCCGTTCGCGTCGCGTTGAACCAGGCCAAAGCCCTCCGTGAAGCAGGCCACGACGTAGTGGTAGCCGGCGGCGCCCGCGGATTCGGCGAAGCGGCCCCCCATGAATTCGACGGGGTGCCGCTCCGTCTGTTCCCCGCCCGAACGATCATCCCAGGTATCGGTTTCGCCGGCCTGTGCGCACCCGCCCTGCAGCACTGGCTCAAGCAGGCCGCGCGCTCGTTCGACGTTGTGCACATTCATGCCGCCCGTGACCTCGTCACGCTCCCTGCGGCGCGCTGGTTGCGCAAGGCCGGGATACCGTACGTGGTGCAGACTCACGGAATGATCGACCCTTCAGACAGTCCATTGGCGATTCCTCTGGACGCGTTCGTCACCCGACCGGCTCTGAGGGGGGCGAAGGTGGTGTTCTACCTCACCGACCAGGAACGGAATGATCTCAGTGTTGTTGCGGGCACGGCGCTCAATCTGAAGCATCTCGCCAATGGCGTACCGGCGCCGGGGAGCGCGAACGGTCCCGCTGCGGGCACGGAAGTTCTCTATCTAGCCCGACTCGCCCGCCGGAAACGCCCGCAGCTCTTCGTGAAAATGGCGCTCGCACTCGCTGATGAATTCCCGACGGTGTCGTTCACCCTGGTCGGTCCCGATGAGGGAGAGGGGCCAGCGGTACAGCGCCTCATCGACGCGGCCGATAGTAAAGGCATACTGTCCTGGGAGGGACCCCTGGCCCCGGGTGCAACCAACGAACGGTTGTCGCGGGCCGCCGTATACGTTCTGCCTTCCATCGATGAACCGTATCCGATGTCAGTTCTCGAAGCCATGTCACTCGGCGTGCCGGTGGTCATCACGGATAGCTGCGGACTCGCTCCGGCGGTCACTGAGATCGGATGCGGAATTGTGGTGGATGACACTCTCGAGGCTCTCGTCGGCGCCGTTGCAACGGTTCTACGCGACGACGTTCTGACTCACAGCATGGGCCGCGCCGGCGCGCTGGCTAGCCGGAACCGGTTCGGGATGCAGGCGATCGCTGAAGCTCTGGCCACTTCGTACCGCTGAGCGAGTCACTTCCGGGGGGCCTGCCCGACTGTCGGACGAAAAGCAGACACGCCAACGCGACCGCCACCACTCCCGTCGCCTGGAGCAGTGAACCGCGCAAGAGAATTGTCATATAGACCGGAAAGATCGCGCCGACAATGGCCCAATAGCCCGCGGCATTGAACGCGGGGAGAAGTCGACTGTCCATGACACGCAGGGAGTAGCCCAGCAGGAGAAAACCCACGATAAGGACGCTGATACCTCCATTGACCAGGAATTCCGCCCAGAGCGGGGCAGAGAGGTTCTGAAAACTGTAGCCGCGATATTGGGCGAGCAGAATTCCCGTGTCCACAGGCTTGTCCGGCCAGACGCCTCGGGGCACCCAGAAGAGAACACTGCCGAGCGCCTGGCGCCCCGGCTCAATCAGCCCGTCAAGACCGTACGAAAATGCGTTGGCGACTTGCCAGAATGCGTCATAGTCAGGGTTCCCCTCGTACTCCCCGAAGAAACCGTTGCGCACCAAGTTGACTTCCGGGCGCCGGAAGGCATCCGCCAGAGGGAACAGAAAAATCAATCCGACGAGTGCTGCAGTCAGGGTCGCTCGAACACGCGCGACGGTGAGCAGGGCTCCCGCGAAAACGGCGAGGGCGAAGAGGACAGTGCCCAGGCTGTAGCGTGCACTGCTGACCGGATTCACGACGGTGAGAAGGAGTGCAATCCCGACAACGATCAGGCCGCGATAGGCCATCGACAGCGGCCCCGTCGTCCTCCGCCTCAGCTGCACGAGCGCACCGATGCCCACCAACAACGGATAGATAGCACCGGCGTACATGATCGAGCGCACCGCGGGATCCGTCCACGCCGCTGAACGCGCGGCAAAGGCTTGATCCCTGCTACCGAAAAGCGATCCCGCACCGACCCTGGAGATGAAATACAAGCTGAGTACGATGCCCGCGCCGACGAGCACCAGGGTCGGCCAGGTTCGCACCTGGGTCACCACCCGAACGGGGGCACTCCCCCGTTCTCGAATCCCGGTCGTCAGCTTGCTGCGCTCATGCCCGTAGGCACCCAATCGCCCGATTTCATAGCAGGCGACGCCGAGACAGACCAAGGCGGCCGTGGGGAGCTCGAGCGACTCGTCGATACCTTGCGTCGTCCGCGAGATGAGACCACTTCGGATCTGGACGGTTGGAGCAATCCCCATGAAGACGTAGACGAACATCCAGAAGAAGAAGTCGAACAGCATCGGACGGCCGACAACGATGATGAGGGCGAGTCGCAGACCCGCCCACACGACGAGGATCAGAGTCAGAATCCACGCCTGTCCTCTGCCGACGTCTGGCACCTGTACCAGGAGAGCCAGCGGCACGACAGCGGCAAGGATTGCACCGAGAACGGTGACCCCGAGGACGGTGCGAAAAGTCGTTGCCGACCCCGACGTCCCGACGGTTGCGCCGGGTCCAGGTTCCGTCACGAAAGCGCAGTTTTCACACGAACTGCAATTGCGGCATGACCTGCTTCGTTCACACTGACACCGTCACTTGCGACCATCGATGGATCGAGAACATTCGGTTCGAGCAGACTAACGTACGTGGCGCCGACGCGCGCCGCGGCGGCGCGAACCTCACTGTCCAATTCGGCTGCCCGACTATCGTCCATACCGTTGAGCGCCGCCGGGCCGACTACGACCAGAGTAGCATCGGGCACTCCGACGCGCAGGGCGGCAAGTGCGGCATTGATGGTTGCCACTGCTTCAGGCAGATCCACATTCGTGCCGGCCCGCTCCGCCGCCACCACGACGACGGAGGGATTCAGGCCGACGGTCTTGGCCACCAAGTCCTGGTAGCTCGGACACGGCGAGGGCCCACAGGTTCCGGGTGTGACTCCAAACGCGATGACACCTTCTTTTGTCGCGAGATTGACCTCTTGCCAGCCCTTGTCTGCAGCGAGCCCAGTCGACCAACGGGTGGCCTGGCCGCTGACTCCGGCTCCCGAGGTTGATGCCCCACCGAGGAACACGGCCGTAGGAGCACGTGGAACGGCGGTGATGGTGGGGTATGGGTCTTTCGGCGCTCCTGCGTCTTCCGTGCCGACCGGTTGCAGCGCGAGGAGTGCAAGCCCGATGGCACCCACGAAAAGCACGGCGACGACGAGAAATTTCCACCACCGAGGCCGCATGAGACGTCGGGCTATCATGTGCTCATAGTGGCACGCATATGCCCCCCCTACGTGGGTCGCTGTGATAATGAGGTTCTTGATAGAGTCTCAGTATTGGCTGGTCAATCCGGTGCCGCTCGACACGGTGAAGGGCGAACGCGTGGATCAACGTGGATTCTGGAACCTCTTGCGATCTCGATGGGTTGCGCTCGTCACATTCACCATTCTTGGCGTCATCGCCGCTTCGGTCTACGTGCTGACCACCGAGCCTGAGTACTCCGCGGAAGCAGAGTTATTCGTTTCGGCAATCGGTAGCGATAGCACCAGTGACCTCGCGCAGGGCAGCAATTATTCACAACAGCAGGCCCGCAATTACAGCATCATGGCGACCCGCCAGATCGTCTTGGACCCTGTGATAACCGCGCTTGGATTGAAAACCACTGTCGGTGAACTTGGTGATCGGGTATCTGCCTCGGTGCCACTGAACACGTCTCTCATTTCGATCGCTGTCACGGATACCTCGCCGGACCGCGCCGCCGCCACTGCCGACGCGGTGGCGACGAGTCTGGTCAATACGGTGATCCGTCTGGTCCCGAAAAGGAGCGACGGCACTACACCACTACGCCTCGAGTCCGTGCAGAGTGCGACGACACCCACCGCGCCTTCCGCCCCCAGCCCGTCGATCGCACTGGCATCCGGATTGCTGGGCGGCTTCGTTGCCGGGCTCGGCTTCATTCTCCTGCGGGAGCTGACGAGCGCAAAAGTGAGAACCGCGGAACAGCTCAGGCAGTTCGGTCTGACACTTCTCGGGACGATTGTGTACGACCGCGGGAGTGTCAACAACCCGCTGGTCCCGCAACGAGGCTTCAGCCCCATTCGGGCCGAGGAATTCAAGCAGGTCAGAACGAACCTGCATTTCCTCCAGGCGAATGAGCGCCACAAGGTGTTCGTCGTCACCTCGTCCATTCCCGGCGAAGGAAAATCCGTCACGGCGGCGAACCTCGCCATCACACTCGCGGCCTCCGGCAGCCTGGTGTGTCTGGTCGAAGCGGACCTGCGGAGACCGTCCCTGGCCGACTATTTCGACCTCGAGGGATCGGTCGGTCTTTCGACTATTCTGGCCCACGACGCCGACGTAGATGATGTCCTCCAATCCTGGGGGCCGGACGGCCTCCAGATCCTGTTGTCAGGGCAGGTTCCCCCGAACCCGAGCGAACTGCTTTCCTCCACACACGCCCAACAGGTTTTCGCCTCGCTGCGCGACCGGTTCAACGTCGTCGTCATCGACTGCCCGCCTCTCCTGCCCGTGACTGACGCAGCTATCCTCGGAAGGTATTTCGGCGGGGCAGTTCTCGTCGTCGGGTCGGGAAAGGTCGAAACGCGGGAACTCCGGAAAGCCGTCGAGAGCCTCAAAACGGCAGGGACTCCGGTGCTCGGCGCGATCCTGAACCTGGCACCCGCTCGGCTTCTCGGTCGAAATCGAGGCAGGTATTACATGCCGCACACGGCGGCGGAGCAGGAGCCGTCACGTCAGGAACAACCCGTCCGCAGCCACGAGGA
This sequence comes from Cryobacterium sp. TMT2-4, assembly GCF_004402575.1. NCBI lineage: Bacteria > Bacillati > Actinomycetota > Actinomycetes > Micrococcales > Microbacteriaceae > Cryobacterium > Cryobacterium sp. TMT2-4. The sequence continues at coordinate 75,509 of NZ_SOGE01000038.1, forward strand.
AGAAGTCGCACTCCGCAAACGGTAGCGATGTCACACGATCTACTCGACACAAAAGGGTGCTGCCGACCCGCAGGCAGTTCGGCAGCACCCGGCTATGTTCCGATGATCCTGGTTACTGGGTCCTGCTGCTTGCGGCGTAATACTGCAGATCCTGCACGACAGGGCGCGCAACGACTGTGTACGGAGAGGTGACCGCGGCGATCTGCGCCCCGTTCCGGTCTGCACTCGCACCGACCGTGCCCAGCGCCAGCGGGAACGTCCTGCTTGATTCTCCTGCCGGCGCCTCGAACGATGTCTTTTTTCCTCCGATTGAGACCGTGACCGTCGCCGGTGCCGTGAGGAATGTGAGCACTCCGACGGTATCCCGAGGCTTCATGGCTGTTCCGCTCAACGTGGGCGACATGAGCTGCTGCGGCGTGGTCGGCGTCGCTGCATAGGGCTGAATCCGGTGCGTCAAGTAGATCGAGTCGTTGACGATAGCCGGCGCCGAGCCCTTCTTGAACTGGCTCAGGTAGTACGCGTTGATATCCAGGAAGGCCTCGCCGTGCGCTGCCGAAGGAGCAAACGACGTCCCCTCGGAGTAGTCGTTCCACGTGACCAGTTGCACCAATTCAGAACCGTTCGACAGCGCCCGTTTCCAGGACGCCTTCAGGGTTTCCGTATTGCCGGCTTCGTCATAGAGGTAGCTTCGGGGCCGGACGTCCTGGACGGCAACGGGAGACATCCACTTCACGCCGAGTGCTCGTGCCTTCGCCGCGTAGTCGGGACCGTTCTCGATGGTCACCGGCGTCCGGGTTCCCCAGTTGCTCAACGCATAACTGATCGGTGCAAAACTCTTCAGGTTCTCGTCACTGGCATTAAGGAATACGGCGATGAACGCCGTCTTGATTCCATACTGCGAAGCCAACGTCGACTTCAACTGCCCCCACCAGACCGCGTTCTGACGCTCGGCGGCGAAGGAGGAGAGAACGAATTCGCCTGTACTCAGACGATAGGTGGCCGGGGACTTGTATAATTCGGCAAGTTTCGCCGCGATGGTCGCGATGCTGGCCTTTCCGGCGCTGGCCGTCATATCCAGGTTCGGGACAATGGTGAAGTTTCTGCCGGACTGCTCCGCGCCCTGCACCAAATCGAGTGTTCGCTCCCAGTTGAGGCCGGACAGACTCATGATGTCGACGGTGAAGCCATCGATACCGGCATCTGCCGCGTCGGTGACTTCCTCTTTCATATCAGTGAGTTTCCAATCCCCCGAACGCGGAGCGCGAGCCTCAGGGCGGTCGCGCAGCAATCCGCCGTAGTTGGCGTGGATGCCGCCCTCGCCCTGCGACGTGAGGTAGTTGATCGCATAGTAATCCGATGCGGGTGCCTTGTTCTCGATGGAGATGGGGTACGGCGGAAAGTAGTGTGCAAAGACCTTTTTGCCGGTGGTGTTCGACCCGGGAACCGCGAATGACAGGTTGTCGGATCCGGTCGCCGAGCCGGTGGCCGAGCCGGTCGCCGAGCCGGTCGCCGAGCCGGTCGCCGAGCCGGTCGCCGAGCCGGTCGCCGAGCCGGTCGCCGAGCCGGTCGCCGCGCCGGTCGCCGAGCCGGTTGCCGCGAGGACGAGCTTCAGCGTGGGGCGCGCCTCCCCTTTGCCTACGAACGAGGTGCTGACAAACTTCTGGGCGAAGCGCACCTCGAACGCAGTCGACCCGGACAACGCTGTACCGTTCAGACCCGAGAGCGGCACAGAAATTGTCTGTCCGGTCAGAGCCCGAACCGATGCCCCACTCAGTTCCGTGTCGATGTGGGCCGGGCGGTTCGACTCAGTCAGAGACGACGCGCTCCAGTCCGAGGAGACCGGATAGACCTGCACGCCAGGTGCGGTAGAGGTGGTGCTGGCGACTTTCAAGTCCAATGTCGCCGACACGACGCTCATGCCCGTGTACTGTGCCGTGTCGAATTTGAGGAAGGTCTTGTCAGCCAGCGACGTGGCGCTGACGTACGGCGTGGCGTTCTGGGGTGTGCTGGGTTCGCGGATAGTGGTCCAGGTGGCCTCCCCCGCTTTCACTGCGATCGGGGCAGCGGCGACAGCCTGGGGAGAGGTCACCGCCGACGCGGGCGACGGAACGAAAGCCGTTAGGGCCAGCACTGTCGCCGCAAGGACGGCCGTGAGTTGCCATAGCTTGGCGAGACGTAGCTTGCCATTGGGGTGCCGGTTCAGGAATTTGATCGGGGATTTTTGGGCAGCATAAAGATCAGACATACAACATCTCAAGATTGTGCGCGATCGAGAGCGCGAGGGATGTGACCCCCGAAGAGGGGCCACCTGAGCAATATTCGAATGCTATCGAAGGGTAGTGCGATTACCAAATATGACGAGAGTGTCAAGGGCCTGGACAGACCACCGGCAGGGATTATTTCGACGGGAGCGAGCACATATTCAGGACCGCCGTCCGACCGGTCTGGGCCTGCTGTCGCCGGGATTCTCCCGGCCGGCCTCAGGCCGCGAAGCGGTCCGTGGCCTCGATGATCGCGTCCAGGTTGCCGGGCTCGTCGAAGGAGTGACCGGCATCCGGGATCAGCCTGAAATCGGCCTCCGGCCAGTTCTGGTGCAGCTCCCAGGCTGTGAAGGCGGGGGTGCACATGTCATAGCGGCCCTGCACGATGACGCCGGGGATGTCCTTCAGACGGTCCGCGTCGCGGATCAGCTGGTTCGGTTCGAACCAGCCGGAGTTGGTGAAGTAGTGGTTCTCGATCCGGGCGAAGGCCACCGCGAACGCCGGCTCGGTGAAGCGCTCGATCGTGTCGGGCTGCTGCAACAGCGTGATTGTGGAGGACTCCCAGGTAGACCAGGCCACGCCGGCCCGCTCCCGCACGTACTGGTCGGGGTCGTTCAGCAGTCGCTTGTAGGCCTCGATCAGGTGGCCGCGCTCCTCCACCGGAACCGGGGCGATGAAGCTCTCCCAGAGGTCCGGGTAGATCGCCGACGCGCCGCCCTCGTAGAACCAGTCGAGTTCCATCGGGCGCAGCGTGAAAATGCCCCGCAACACGAGTTCGGTGACCCGGTCCGGGTGTGTCTCGGCGTACGCGAGGCTGAGGGTGCTGCCCCAGGACCCGCCGCAGACCAGCCAACGCTCGATCCCGAGGTGCTCGCGCAGTTTCTCGAGGTCGGACACGAGGTGCCAGGTGGTGTTGGTGGTGAGGTCGGCGTCCGCCGCGCTCGCGTGCGGCGTGCTCTGACCGCAGCCACGCTGGTCGAAAAGGATGATGCGGTACTTCTTCGGGTCGAAGACGCGGCGTTGCTTCGGGCTCGATCCGCCGCCCGGCCCTCCGTGCAGGTAGACGGCCGGCTTGCCGTCGGGGTTGCCGGATGCCTCCCAGTAGATGGTCTGCCCGTCACCGACCTCGAGGAGTCCGGTTTCGTAGGGTTCGATCTCGGGGTAGAAGGTGCGCATACCCCCGAGCCTATTCGAGCCGGTGGGCCAGAATGACGACCTGCACTCGGTCACGCAGCTCAAGCTTGGCCAGGATGCGTCCGACGTGGCTCTTGACGGTGGACTCGGACAGGAAGAAACGTTCGGCGAGCTCCGGGTTCGACAGACCCTCCGCGACCGCGAAGAAGACCTCTCGCTCCCGCTCGGTGAGCAGGCCGAGTCGGCCGGCGTCGGCATCCGCTTCGGTACCGTCGGCCTCCCGATCTGCCCCCGGAAGCTTCGCTCCGAACAGGTCCAGCATGCGCCGGGTCACCCGCGCCGAAACGGAGGCGTCGCCCGAGGCCACGGCCCGGATTGCCGCGGTAAGTTCAGCGGGCTGGGCGTCTTTCAGCAGGAACCCGCGCGCGCCCGCGCGGAGACCACCGAACGCGTACTCGTCGAGGTCGAAAGTGGTGAGAATGATGATCCGGCTGTCGGGGCACGCGGCGGTGATCCGCCGTGTGGCCTCGATGCCGTCGATTCCGGGCATCCGCACATCCATCAGGATGACGTCGGGATGCAGGTCGGTGGCGAGTGCGATCGCCTCGGCGCCGTCGCCGGCCTCGGCCACCACGGTGAAATCGTCCTCGGCCTCGAGCACCATCCGGAAGCCCGTGCGCAGCAGCGCCTGGTCGTCGACGAGCAAAATCCGGATCGGCGTCATGCCCGTTCCCCCGTCTCGTCGACCGTCATCGTCGCGCGCACCTGCCAGCCGCCGCCGGGACGGCACCCGGCCACGAGGGTGCCGTCGTAGAGCGCGACGCGCTCGCGCAGCCCGATGATGCCCCGCCCGGCAGCCGACGACGGCAATGTGGCCGACGCGTTCCGGCCGTCGTCGGCGATGACCACCTCGAGCCGCCCCGGTACCCGGATCAGTCGCACGGTCACCGCGGTCGGATGCGCCGAATACCGCAGCGCGTTGGTCAGCGATTCCTGCACGATCCGGTAGACCGTCAACTGCAGACCCTGGCTCCCGGGAATGCGCCCGGTGAGTTCCAGCCGGGCGGGCAGTCCGGCGGCGCGGAACGATTCGACCAGGTCGACGAGCTGGTCGGCGCCGGGTTGGGGCCGGAGGGGGATATCCGTCCCCTCGGGGTCGCCCTGCTCCTGAGGACCCTCACTCAGCACGCCGAGCAGCCGGCGCATCTCGGACATCGAGCCGCGGCCGGTCCGGGCCACCTCGCGCAGCGCAGCGCGCGAACGTTCCGGGTCTTTGACGAGCAGCGCGTCGGCGCCGTCGGCGAGCGCGACCATGACCGAGAGGCTGTGCGCGATGATGTCGTGCATTTCCCGGGCGATGCGCCCGCGTTCGGTGATGCGGGCGAGCTGGGCCTGCTGGTCGCGCTCTCGGGCCAGCTGTGCGGCCAGTTCGACCAGCGCGGCCACATAACGCTTGCGATCGCCGACCGTGACACCGATCAGGGTGGCCGCGAGCATGAGGACCGCGGATTGGGAGGCGACCGCAAGCCAGGATGCGTAACTGCTCGCGCCCAGAAAAGCACCCAGGGCGCCGATGCCGATCGCCACGGCGAGGCCGAACCAGGCGCTTCGCACGCCACGGTAGACCGCGGCAGTGTAGAGCGCGATCAGCACGGGCAGGGTGTCGCCCTGGCCGGGGAACGCGACGACCAGTCCTGCGCAGGTCACCCCGAGCACGAGAAGCGGGGCATGCCGCCGGACCAGCAGTGCGGCCGTGATGACCATCACCACCGCGGCGGTGATCAGGGCCTGCGGCGGCAGGCCGGGCCCGGCCTGCCGTGTCAGGTCGATCAGGAAAACGACGGCCATCGGCACGAAATAGGCGCTCGCGACCAGCGCATCGCTGAGCCACGGATGCCGCGACCAGAACCGCCCGGCCACCCCCGGCGGTGTCGGCAGACGAAGTTCGCCCTCGGTCGGCACAAGCGGCCGGCCGAGGGCGAGGAGTGATTCGGTCATTCAGAGGACTTTACGCGTCCCTCCGCTTCAACACCACAGCGGCACCGACCAAGCTGACCGCGAGCCAGCCGAGCACCACCAGCAGGTTGACCCACCATTCGATCGGCACCGGGCTGAACGACATCAACCCGAACATGTTGATGCCCGCGTTCGACACCAGATACGGCAGCACCGCGGCGGCCCACGGGGCAGCGATCACCTGGAACACCATCGGGAGCAACAGCACGATGCCGAGCACGACCGCGATGCCGCCGGCCCCGCTGCGCACGATGGTGCCGATGCCGAGGGCGAAGACCGCGATCAGGGCCAGGTAGAGCGCACCGCCGAGTACCGGCAGGAACACGGCTGGATCCGCGAAGCTGACGCCCAAGCCCTGCCGGGAAAGCACCAGCGACGCCACCAGATAGGAACCGAGGTTGGCGGCCAGCCCAACCACGAAGGTCGTGACGAACAGCACGGCGGCCTTCGCCGCAAGGGCGGGCAGCCGGCGCGGCACCGCTGTCAACGTGGACCGAATCATGCCGGTGGAGTATTCGCCGCTGATGGTCAGCGCGCCGAGGACGGCCACGATGAGTTGGCCGAAGAACACCCCGAATGTCGCGGTCTGGGCGATGAAAGTCGCCTGGTCGGCCGCGGGGATCATCGAGGCGTCCGCACCCTGCAGGTCGAGCGTCGAGGACATGACCGCCGCGAGGGCGAGCGAAACCAGTACGAGCAGGGCGTACGACCAGGCCGTCGAGCGCACGCTGCGCAGCTTGATCCACTCCGACCGCAGCAGGCCCGCCGCGCTCAGGCCGTGCACAGCGGATGCGGCGCCGGGCACGGTGCCGTCCGCGGCCGGGGAGGAGGAAGCAGCGGGCGCGGGCGTCTTGGTCGCGGTTGTCTCGGTCATCGTCATGCCTCCTGCAGTTGCGCGGAGCCGCTGGCGCGGTACTCCACCTCGTCTTGGGTCAGGGCCAGGTAAGCCTCTTCCAGTGACGCGCTCACGCCGGTCAGCTCGTGCAGCACGATGCCCGCGGCGGCGGCCTGTTCGCCGATGTCACCGGCCGAAATACCGGCTACCTCGAGCAGGTCCGGCTCTCCGGTGGTGACGGTGACGTCGGGCTGGGCGAGCAGGGCCGCAAGCTGGGCGGACTGAGGGGTGCGCACGCGCACCCGGTGCGTGCCGGCCATGCCGATAATCTCGGAGACCGGGGCATTCACGATCACCTTTCCCCGGCCCAGCATGATCAGGTGGTCGGCCGTGAGAGCCATTTCGCTCATCATGTGCGAGGACAGCAGCACGGTTCGGCCCTCCGCGGCGAGGTACCGCATCAGCTGGCGCACCCACTGCACGCCCTCGGGGTCGAGCCCGTTGACGGGCTCGTCGAGAATCAGCACCGCAGGGTCGCCGAGCAGCGCCGCTGCGATGCCGAGGCGCTGGCCCATGCCGAGGGAGAAGCCGCCGACGCGCGTGCGGGCGACGGCTTTAATCCCGGTGAGCTCGATCACCTCGTCGACCCGGGCGGCCGGGATGCCGTGGGTGGCCGCCAGGGCCAGCAGGTGGTTGCGGGCCGAGCGGCCGGTGTGCACGGCCCTCGCGTCGAGCAGCACGCCCACCTCGCACAGCGGCGCCCGGTGCTCGCTGTAATGCTTGCCGTTGACCGTGACCGATCCGGCGGTCGGCCGGTCCAGTCCGACGATCATGCGCATGATGGTGCTCTTGCCGGCGCCGTTCGGACCCAGCAGGCCGGTCACCTTGCCGGGCTGCACGGTGAAGTCGATCGCGTCGACCGCGGTCTTGCCGCCGTGCCGTTTGGTCAGGGACTGTGCCTGAATCATCCGTCTCCTCGTTGTACATCGGTGGGGCCGGTCTCACCGTGTGAAATCGGCCCGGCATCGACGCTACGGGGGACGGATGCTGCACGCATCGGCCCAGCGGACGCTTGTGCGCCCGCCGGCCTCGTACCTGGGTACGACACGAGGGTGCCCGTTCCGGTAGAGAGCGGCCGGCGGAACGGGCACTCTCCACCGGATCGGGGCTACCTCTTGGCGGGAGTCTTCTCGGCGCGGGGAGCGGTGCCGTTGGCACGCTGGGTTTGGTAGTAGTCCCTGGCCTCATTCTGGCGCCCCTGCTCGGCACCGCTGGCGATTGCCGACCGGAGGTGGTCCTGGCTGTAACCGAAGGCGTCGACCAGGTCGACGGAGTGGGGGCGGAGCCGGGCGATGATGCGGTCGATGTAGGCCGTGACCGACTGTGCCCGCTTGGCCGACAGGCGCCCGTGGATCAGGTACCAGGCCAGGTGCTTCTCCACCAGTCCGAGGCCGAACAGGTCGCGCAGCCAGGTCAGGACCTGCTTCGTGCCGGCGTCTTCAGCGGTCTCGACCGCCCGGGTGAACGCCTCCCACTGCAGCAGCTCGCCGTGCGAACGGGCCGCCTCGATCAGCTGGTCCTGGTTGGCGTTGAAGAGGGCCGCGGCATCCTTCGGTGCCAGCTTGCCGGCCGAGCGGAGCTTGCCCGCGATCTCGGCGATCATGGTTTCGACCCGGTCGGTGAGCAGCTCCCGCTGCACCGTGGTGTCGCGGAGGTGGCCCACGGAGCGAGCGGTGGAGCCGAAGTCGGAGACCGCCTGGCCCAGGGTGCGGAGCCCGGTACCGTGGTAGGCGCGGCCGGCAGCTTGCTGCACGACGTAACGGGCGAGCACGCCCGGGCCGGCTGAGGCGAACTTGCGGCTGTAGTCGGTGAGCAGACGCTTCGCGACGAGCTGCAGGAGCACGTTGTTGTCGCCCTCGAAGGTGGCGAAGACGTCCAGGTCGGCGCGCAGGCCGACCAGCCGGTTCTCGGCGAGGAATCCGGCGCCGCCGCAGGCTTCGCGGGCCTCCTGCAGGGTGTCGAGAGCGTGCCAGGTCGAGAGCGGCTTGAGGGCGGCGGCGAGGGTTTCGAGGTCTTGCCGGTCGGCGTCCGTGTCGGCCTGGCCGCTGAAGACCTGATCGAACTTGACCAGGAACTCGTCGTGGGCGAACGTGTGCGCGTAGGTCGTGGCCAGGCGCGGCAGCAGACGGCGCTGGTGGCGCTGGTAGTCGAGGATGACCTCCTCGTCGGTGTCGCTACCGGCGTTGAACTGGCGGCGCTGGCTGCCGTAGGTGATGGCGATCGTCAGGGCCATCGCCGAAGCCTGGGTGGCGGCGCCGTCGAGCGAGACGCGGCCCTGCACGAGGGTGCCGAGCATGGTGAAAAAGCGGCGGCCGGGGCTGGAGATCGGGCTGGTGTAGGTCCCGTCCTCGGCGACGTCGCCGTAGCGGTTGAGCAGGTTTTCGCGGGGAATGCGCACCCCGTCGAAGTGGAGCCGCCCGTTGTCGATGCCGTTGAGGCCGCCCTTGAGGCCGTCGTCCTCGCCACCGATGCCGGGGAGGAAATCCCCGGACTCGTCGCGGATCGGCACCCAGAATGCGTGCACTCCATGGTTGACGCCTGCCGTGATCAGCTGGGCGAAGAGAACGGCGGCGATGCCGTCTTTCGCGGCGTTTCCGAGGTAGTCCTTCCACGCCGCGCGGAACGGGGTGTCGAGAACGAATTCCTGCGTGGCAGGGTCGTAGGTCGAAGTCGTGCCGATGGCCGCGACATCCGAGCCGTGTCCGGTCTCGGTCATCGCGAAGACGCCCGGGACCTGCATGGTCATGATGCCCGGCAGGTAGGCGTCGTGGTGCTTCTTGGTGCCGAGGTGCAGCACGGCCGCGCCGAACAGACCCCACTGCACGCCCGCCTTGATCTGCAGGCTGGGGTCGGCGGTGACGAGTTCCTCGAACCCGGCGATGTTTCCGCCGTGGTCGTCGGCGCCGCCCAGGTGCGTCGGGAACGCGCGGTGCACGTGCCCGTTCTCGGCCAGGATCAGGAGCTGGCCCAGCACGCGTTCGCGGTGCTCGGCCATGGATTGACCCTCGATGCGCTGCAGTTCGGGCTTGGCCGTGAGCTCGCGCGCCCGCAGGCGCACGTCGGCCCAGGTGCCGAGCAGCTGCCGGTGCAGCGACTCGATGTTGACCGTGGGGGCACCGGTCTGGCCGGCGATCATGACCGGGCCGGTGTCGACGCCGGGCGCCACGGGGGGCGTGACGGCGACGGTCGTGGCCAGGGTCGCGTCCGTCTTCTTGTCCGTCTTGGCGGGGATCTTCTCCGTCTTGGCGGGGGTAGTGCTGTTGGAGCGCTGAGCAGTGTCAACCATCATTGGTCCTTCGTCTTCGCGCGAACTCGAAATTTTCTTACACGTTAGGCGGCTCTCACGAAGCGGGGAAATAGTGCGTGACGGGCCTACAACGAAGGATGCTCCGCCCGGCATTCGTCTTGTAGGTTTCCACAGCGGTAAAGGGTCTGACGGCACCGTTACCCACAAACGGGGCACCACCTCTGCCGGAGCGACGGCCCGGCCGCTCCTAACGAATTCGACGGAGATTTTGCCCTAGAAGCCCTAAAACAAGCCCAAAACGTGGCTTTAGCTAAAAATCTCCGTCGAATTCGTTGGGGCACAGGTCGTCGGGGTGCGGGCGGTGACGTGGAAGAGGTGCCAGTGGCGAGGGCCGAATGCGGACTGACCGGGGCGGTCGTCTTCGACGAGGCCGACGACGTGCAGACCGGCCAGGAGCGCCTCGACCTGGCCGCGATCATGAAAGTTCATGTCTGCGCGGCCGGCCCATTCATCGTGGGGGCCGAAGAATTCTCCGGCGAACCAGGCGCCGGGCGTCAGCGCCGCGCGGATGCCCGCCCACAGGTCGGGGAACACCGCGGGGTCGCAGAAGGGCAGGGAAAACCCCGCATAGACGAGGTCTGCGGCGGGCAACTCGGGGAGATCCTCGAAGCGGGACCGGTGAAAGACCAGGAGGGACTGCTCCGCAGCGCGAAGGCCCGTCCGGACCCTGGCCTCGGAGCCCGGGTCGGCGTCGAACGCGTGTACGGTCCAGCCGGCGGCGAGCAGGTGCCGGGTCTCGGTGCCCGCACCGCAGCCCAAGTCGATCGCAGTGCCGGGTGGGGCGGGTGGCGCGTCGGCGCAGAGGTCGAGGGCACGGAGGTCGAGGGCACGGAGCAGCACCGCACGCGGCGGGCGAGCGGCCTGAGCGTTGAAGTACTCGGTCCAGTCCATGACTCAGTTCTACCCGGTCCTGCGGGATGCCGCGGGTTGGGTCCGGGACGGGAGGCGTCAGGTTCCGGCGGACACGACCTCGAGGAGGGCGGCGCCGTAGGCGTCGAGCTTCTTGGCACCGACGCCGGAGATGCCGTCGAGGTCGGCCAGGGTGGCCGGCTTCGTCGCGGCGATCGCCAGCAGGGTTGCGTCGCCGAAGATGATGTAGGCCGGCACGCCCTGCTCTTTGGACTGGGCGGAGCGCCAGACCCGCAGCGCCGCGAACAGGGTCTCCTGCTCGGGGCTGAGATCGGCCGCGGCCGCCTTCGCGGCGCTCTTGCGGGCCCCGGCCGCGGGGCGGGCGGCCCGTTCGGGCTCGGTGCGGAGCTCCACTGTGCGGCGGCCAGCGAGGACCTCCGCGGCGGCATCCGTCAGCACCAGGGTGCCGTATTCGCCGGAGGTGGCCAGGAAACCCTGGGCGAGGAGCTGCCGCACGACGCCGCGCCACTGCTGGTCGCTGAGGTCGGCACCGATGCCCCAGGTGGCCAGCTGGTCGTGGCTGTGCTGAGTGGTGCGCGGGGTCACCTTGCCGCGCAGGATGTCGATGAGCTGCCCGGCGCCGAAGCGCTGATTGCGCTCGCGCAGCAGGCGGACCACGGTGGAGAGCAGTTTCTGGGCGGGGACGGTGCCGTCCCAGCCGACGGGGGGTTCGAGGCAGGTGTCGCAGTTGCCGCACGGCTCGCTGGACTGGCCGAAGTAGCGCAGCAGGTTGACCCGGCGGCAGGTGACGGTCTCGCAGAGCGCGAGCATGGCGTCGAGGTGGGCGGAGAGCTTGCGCCGGTGGCCGAGGTCGCCGGGCGACTCGTCGATCATGCGGCGCTGCTGCACGACGTCTTGCAGGCCATAGGTGAGCCAGCCGGTGGAGGGCAGGCCGTCGCGGCCCGCGCGGCCGGTCTCCTGGTAGTAGCCCTCGACGGACTTGGGCAGGTCGATGTGGGCGACGAAACGCACATCCGGTTTGTCGATGCCCATGCCGAACGCGATCGTGGCGACGATGATGACGCCCTCCTCACGGAGGAACCGGGACTGGGTGCGGGCGCGCAACCCCTGGTCGAGGCCCGCGTGGTAGGGCAGCGCGTTGAGCCCGTTCTGGCGCAGAAATTCGGCGGTCGCCTCGACGGTCTTGCGACTGAGGGCATAGACGATGCCGGCATCCGTGGGGTGCTCGGCCTTGATGAAGGCCAGGAGCTGCTTGCGCGGCTCGGCCTTGCCGACGATGCGGTATTGGATGTTGGGCCGGTCGAAGCTGGCGACGAAGTGCCGGGCATCGCCCATCTGTAGCCGGGTGGTGATCTCTTTATGGGTGGCGTCGGTGGCCGTGGCGGTGAGAGCGATGCGGGGAACATCGGGCCAGCGGTCGGCCAGGTCGGACAGGGCTAGGTAGTCGGGCCGGAAGTCGTGCCCCCACTGCGACACGCAGTGGGCCTCGTCGATGGCGAAGAGGGCGATGGTACCGCGGTCGAGGAAACGCTTGGTGGCCTCGGAGGAGAGTCGCTCGGGGGCGACGTAGAGCAGGTCGAGGTTGCCGGCGAGGTAGTCGCGCTCGACCGCGCCCCGAGCGGCGGAGTCCTGGCTGGAGTTGAGGAACGCGGCGCGCACGCCCACGGCGGTGAGCGCGTCGACCTGGTCTTGCATGAGGGCGATCAGCGGCGAGATGACGATGCCGGTGCCCTCCCGCACGAGCGAGGGGATCTGATAGCACAGGCTCTTACCGCCACCGGTGGGCATCAGCACGACGGCGTCGTTGCCGTTGATGACCTGGTCGATGATGGCGGCCTGCTCGCCGCGGAAGGAGTCGTAGCCGAAGACCGTGCGCAAGGCCTCGCCGGCCGTCGCGAACTTCGCGGTGGCGCGGCGGGGCGGGGTTGCGGGTACGCGAAGGGCGGATGCGCCGGCACGAGCGCGGCCTGCCGGGCCCGCCAGGCCCGGGGCCGGTTCCCACTCCCTGGCTCCGCCGGCATAGCCGTCGGGCGGTGGCGGGGCGTCGAATTCGTCGGGTGGTTCGAACTCGTCAGGATTCCACGGTATTTCGGCGTTCCAACTCACCCGGCAACTCTACCTGCGCCCTCCGATGGTGCGGGTCGGCTACGCGGGCTGGTCAGGCTGCTCGGGCTGATTCGGTGGGCGAGGCGCGCGTCGGCGGATGGCGAGGAGGGTTCTAGCCACAGCGAGGAGGACGGCACCGAGGGCGGCGGCGATCCAGACGGCGACGAGGGGGGCTTCGGCGAGGGCGACGGTGCTTGTGTCGGTGGAATCCGGGAAAGCAGCATCCGCGGCGGCGTCCGCGGTCTCGGCGCAGACCGGCTTGGCCGGGGACCCTTCAGCCAATGCCTGGTCGGCGGCCGGTTGCCAGGTGAAGGTGAAGTCGCCGGACACCGGATGCCCGTCGGTCGAGACCACCTGCCAGGTCACCGTGTACTCGCCCGGCTGGCCCAGCTGGGCCTTGGTCTCGACGGTCGGGCCGAGCAGGCTGATACAGCCGTCACCGTAGTAGAGAGGCGTGGCCACACGCGCGGGCCCGCTGATGAGCATCCCGCTGCCCGCTCCCCCGCCGCCGAGGTCAAGCAGGGCGTCGTTCGTCGTCACGGTGAACAGCGAAGGCTGTTCAGTCACGACGGCCCCCGCTGCCGGGGAGGACCCGCCCACGGAGTCGTGGGCCGACGCCGGGGCGGCGGACCACCACGGCGGCGCGGCCACCACGGCGGCGCCCAGCGCGAGCGCTGCCCACTGCCGCGCCCTGTTCCCTCGTTTCACAGCGATCTGTCTCCCCGCCTCACACGGTTGGGGGTCTTAGGATACCGGCCACTCGCTAAGCTCGTTTTCTATGCTTACCGCGGTCTTCGGCCTCACCGGCGCACTCATCTTCGGGAGTGCCGACTTCCTTGGCGGGCTCGCCGCCAAGCGCATGAGTTCCCTGCTCGTGACGGCCGTCGCCGCGGCATCCGGGCTCGTGGCCCTGCTGCTCGCCCTACCGTTTGTGGTGGGGGTCTGGTCGCCGTCGGCCGTGCTGTGGGGCGGATTGTCCGGAGTCAGCGGCGCAATCGCGATCTCGCTGCTCTACACCTGCCTCGCGATCGGGCCGATGAGCATCCTCTCGCCGCTCACGGCCGTGGTGTCGGCGGTCGTGCCGATGACGGTGGGGCTGGCAGGCGGCGACCGCCTCGCCCCGATCGGCTACTGGGCGCTCGGCCTGGCGCTCGTGGCGGTGGTGCTCGTGGGTTTCGTGCCCGAGCGCGGCGCCGTGCGGCCGAGCCTGCTCGGCGTGCTGATGGCCCTCGGCTCCGGCACGATGATCGGCGCCTTCATGGTGATGATCGACCTGACCCCGGCGGACAGCGGGCTCGTGCCGCTGGTGATGAACCGCGCGGTTAATGCGGCGATCATGTTCTCCGTGGTCGGGCTGCTCGCCCTGCTCGCGTTGCGGCGGCGACGTTCACTTGTGACGACCGCGCCGATGACGGGCTCGTCCAGACCGGTGACGGATGCCGCGCCGCAGCCCCGCTCGACGCTCACCATCGGGCTGCGGCTGGCCGTGGCCTGCGGCGTGATCGACGTCGTGGCCAATGTGTTGCTGCTGCTCGGCATGCGCGCCGGGGACCTCAGCGTGATGAGCGTACTCACGGCAATGTACCCGGCCGGCACGATCCTGCTCGCCGCCGTGGTGCTCCGGGAACGGATCGCGCCGGTGCAGTGGTTGGGCCTCGCGCTCGCCCTCGGCGCGGCCGGGATGCTCGCGCTGGCCTGACGGACCGGGCGCCGACTGGCATCCTTTCACCGCCGACACCGTCACCCACTCGTTACGAACGACTGCCTCGGGACCCTTGCCGCGCGCGGCGATGCCACGGTACTGTCAGGCCCACACCTGAATTAGTGAACGACTGGTCGGTCACTAATTATCTGTTCCTCTGAAGGAGATTCCAATGAAGAAGTCTCGTCTGCGTTTCATCGCGCCGATTGCCGTTATCACAGCCCTTGCGCTGGCCGGATGCAGCACCTCGAACCTGGGGGGAACGGCCAAGGACGACCCTGCAGCGGAGGCCGGCCCGATCAAGATCGGCGCGGTTCTCGACGTCACCGGCGTCGGCGCCAGCCTCGGCGTGCCGGAGCAGAACACGCTCACAATGCTGGCCAAGCAGCTCAACGACGACGGCGGCATCGACGGCCGCGACGTCGAGCTCACCATCATCGACAATCAGTCGACCGAGGACGGCGCGGCCAAGGCCACGAGCAAGCTGATCGAGAGCGACAAGGTCGACATCATCATCGGTGCCTCACGCACCGGGCCCAGCCTGGCCATGCGCCCCATCGCGGAAGCCGCGAAGATCCCGATGATCTCCGTCGCGGCCAACGTGGCCATCGTCGAGGGCTCGAGGTGGGTCTTCAAGACCGCGCAGAACGACGTGGTCGTGCTCGAGCGCATCCTCGACGACGCCGAGGCGAAGGGATACACCAAGCTGGCCCTCGTGCGCGACGCGAGCGGTTTCGGCGAAGGGGTCGCGGAGTACATCACAGACCTCGGCGCCGAGCGCGGCATCACCCTGGTCATGACGGAGGCCTTCGAGCCGAGCGCGACCGACTTCACCCCGCAGATGACCAACGTGCGCGGCTCGGACTCTGACGCCGTCATCATCTGGGGCATCAACCCCTCGGCCGGCCTGGCCCAGAAGGCCTATGTGCAGCTCAGCGTGAACAAGCCGGTCTACCACTCGCACGGCATCTCGAACCAGGCATTCTTCGACGCCGCCGGTGACGCCGCCAACGGCGTCATCGCCCCGATGGGCCGCCTGCTCGTCGCCGACCAGCTCGCGGCCGACAACACCCAGCGCGAGGTCATCGAGCAGTTCCAGGCGGACTACAACGCGGCCTACGGCGAGCAGCCGTCCGGTTTCGCGGGCCACGCGTTCGACGCCTGGCACATCGCCGTCAACGCGATCGAGGCCGCCGGCACCGACGCGGATGCCCTGCGCGACGAACTCGAGAGCGCCCAGTGGACTGGGATCTCCGGAGTCTTCCAGATGACCGCGAAGAACCACTCCGGCCTCGACGCCACCGCCCTCATCCTGGCTGAGGCCGAGGATGGTCGCTGGAACCTCCTCAAGGACTGATCGTGCTCACTGATTTCCTGCAGTTGACGGTGGCAGGGCTTTCACAGGGCTCTGTGTACGCCCTGCTCGCCGTCGGCCTGATCGCCGTCTACACGGTTCGCCACGTCATCAACATCGCCCAGGGCGAGTTCGCGATGCTGGCCGGACTGGGGAGTGCCTGGCTCGCCGCGGCCGGGATGCCGCTCCTTCTCGCGATCCTGGTCGCCATCCTCTCGGTGACCCTGGTGGCCATTGCGATGGAACGGCTGATCATCGCACGGGTGAAGAAGCTGACCCCGCTCACGTCCATCATCCTGACCCTCGGCGTCTCGACTCTGCTGCAGGCGATCATGCTGCTGGCCTGGGGGCCCGAGGCCAAGGGGGTGCCCCTGTTCCCGGGGACCAACATCCTGATCGGCGGGGTGAGCATCCGTTCTCAGGAATTCTGGATGATCGGCGCCCTCGTCGTGGTCGGCGGCGGAATTGTGCTCTTCTACGAGAAGTCGCGCTGGGGCAAGGCACTGCGGGCGTGTGCGGAGCAGCCCGTTGCGGCGCGCATCGTGGGGATCTCACCGGTCACCGCGTCAGTGCTGGCCTTCGCGATTGCGGGTTTCGTCGGGGGTGTCGCCGGCGTGGTGGCTTCCCCGATCTACCTCTCACTCTGGTCGGGCGGCGTACTGCTCGGCCTCAAGGGCTTCGTCGCCGCCGTCCTCGGCGGCTTCGTCTCCTTTCGTGCCGCGATCGTCGGGGCTCTCCTGCTCGGCGTGATCGAGGCCTACGTGGCCGGGTACGTCTCGTCCGGCCTGAGGGACGGCGCCGCCTTCCTCATCCTCATCCTTGTGCTCGTCGTTCGCCCCCAGGGCCTCGTTCTCAAGCCCACAGCGGTCAGGGTGTAGCGAAATGACACATGCAACCACACTTACCCTCGCCGGGACGCGCTCCCTCCGCACGCGTTTCTGGGCGAACAACAAGAGCACGCTGGTCGGCTGCGGCGTGCTCGTCGCGCTGATGATCGTGGTCCCTTTCACGGCCAGTTCCTCGGTCATGAACATCGTCGTGTTCGCCATGATCTTCGCCCTGCCGGCCATCGGGCTCAACCTGCTGATGGGTCTGGCCGGGCAGGTCAGCCTCGGGCAGGCCGCGTTTTTCGCGATCGGCGCGTACACCCACGCAATCCTGCTGACCAAGCTCGATCTGCCCGGCCCGGTCGCGGCCACCGTCGGTGTTCTCGCCGCGATGCTGGTCGCCCTGCTCGTGGGCCTTCCGCTGATGCGCCTGCGCGGCCACTACCTCGCGCTGGCGACGCTGGGGCTCGGCTTCATCGTGATGATCGGCGTGCGCGAATGGGATGTCACCGGACGAACCACGGGCATCTACGGCATCTCGCGACCCACGGTGCTCGGGATCCCGATCGACAACAGCGGCTTCTTCCTCTGGTTCGTGACGCCGTTCGTGGTGATCGGGCTCATCCTGGCCCTCAACCTCACCCACAGCCGCGCCGGTCGCGCCCTCTCGGCCGTCAACGACTCCGAACTCGCCGCCGAGAGCCTCGGCGTCAACACCTATGCGCTGCGGCTGAAAGTCTTCGTGCTCTCCGCCGGCTTCGCGGGCCTCGGCGGGGTGTTCTACGCCTACCAGGTCGCGATCGTGAGCCCCGCCACCGCCGAATTCCACCTGTCGGTCTCGATCCTGCTGATGGTCGTCATCGGGGGCCTGGGATCGGTCTGGGGCGCCGTCGCGGGCGCCTTCCTTGTGCAATTCCTCGGCGAGGGCATGCGCGACGTCATCCCGGCCATCTTCCCCGGCGCCACCGGAGAGGTGCAGTTGCTCGGTTACGGTATCGTCCTGATCCTGGTGATCCTGCTCCTGCCCGGCGGCCTCCACCAGGCGGCGACCACGCTGTGGCAGAAGTTGCCGTTCGCCGGGAAGCGCCCACCCGGCGACGCGCATGCGCACGTCCCGGAGGACGACACGACGATCCCGCAGCTCCCGGCGGTCAGCACCCCGGTCGCGGCCGGTGAGCCGATCCTCGTCCTCGAGGGACTGAGCAAACGATATGGCGGCGTCGTCGCCGTCAACGATGTAAACCTCACCGTGCCGGCCGGCAGCATCCTGGGTCTGATCGGCCCCAACGGTGCCGGCAAGACGACCTGCTTCAACATGATCTCCGGAGCACTGACCCCAAGCGAGGGCACCGTCACGTTCCTCGACCAGGTGATCTCCGGCCGCAAACCGCACGTCGCCGCCGCGCACGGGCTGACCCGCACGTTCCAGAACCTGCAGGTCTTCACCTCGACGGATGTCGTCGGCAACGTGTACATGGGCAGGTACCGCAAGGGAAGCGCGGGCGTCCTCCGCGGAATGCTGGGGCTGCAGTCGGGTGAGCAGAGCGCCCACCGCGCCGCGTCCTACGAGATCCTGCAGTCGATGAAACTCTCGGATGCCGCGGACGACTCAGCCTCGGATCTGTCGTTCGGCAAGCAGCGAATCATGGAGGTCTGCCGGGCTCTGGCCGCCGAGCCGGCCCTGCTCCTCCTCGACGAGCCGATGGCCGGCCTATCCGGCGCTGAGCGCGAGGTGATGGCCGAGCTGCTGCGGCGGCTGCGGACCGCCGGGCTCACGATTGTGCTCGTCGAGCACGATGTGGCGCAGGTCATGTCCCTCGCCGACCATGTCGCGGTGCTCGACGACGGTGTGCTCATCGCCTACGGCGACCCGGAGTCCGTGCGCAATGACCCCGCCGTGGTCGTTGCCTACCTGGGCACGGACCTCGACGAGGCCGAAGCGGAACTGAACGAATTGGAGGAGCACGCATGACGCTGATCGTTTCCGGACTGGACGCCGGCTATGGCAAGCTCGCGGTGCTGCACGAGGTCAGCTTCGAGGTGGCGCGTGGGGAGATCGTGGCTGTGGTGGGCTCGAACGGGGCCGGTAAGACGACCCTGCTGCGAGCCGTCAGCGGCCTCATCCGGCCCACCGGGGGCAGCGTGACTCTCGAGGGTCGCACGATCACCGGGAAGCCCACGGAGAAGATGGCCGGATTCGGCCTGACCCATGTGCCCGAGAACCGGCTGTGCTTCCCGACCCTCTCGGTGCGTGACAACCTCATGCTGGGTGCCTGGACGAAGAAGGGCCACGGCGACGTCGACTCGATCCTCAAGCTGTTCCCCCGGCTGCGCACCCGGATGGGTCAGGCCGCCGGAACCCTCTCGGGTGGCGAGCAGCAGATGGTGGCCATCGGGCGCGGCCTGATGGCGAACCCGACGGCGATCATGCTGGACGAGCCGTCCATCGGCCTCGCGCCGAAGGTGGTCGCGGAGATCATGGACGTGCTCTCCCGGCTCTGCGTCGAGGAGCAGCTCGCGGTTCTCCTCGTGGAACAGAATGTGCGCGCCTCGTTCAAGATCGCGCACCGGGCAGTGGTCATGCACCGCGGACGGGTGGCACTCACGGGAACCCCGGCCGAACTCGTGGAACTCCCCGAGGTGCACAACGCCTACCTGGGTGGCGCAGCCGCGTAGCGGCATCCGTTGCCCGCTCCAGGAGCGGCACGCAGGTGTTGCGCCGCTAAGCGCGTGGCGTGCCAGCCGCGCAGCGGCGTAGAACCCGCGCCGCGGACCTGGTCGGCAAATGCTGCGGATGTGGTCGCTGCGGGCGACCGCGGCGACCGGCCCTAACGAATTCGACGGAGATTTTGCCCGAAACGGCCCCAGAACCTTCGGGAACCGCCTTTTTCCCAGAATCTCCGTCGAATTGGTTCGACGCGGGCGGCAGGGACGGGCCAGGACAGGGACGCGACGGGTCAGTCGCGGCCTGTGAACGCGGGCTTGCGCTTCTGCTGGAAGGCGGCGAAGCCCTCGCGGTAGTCAGCGGTGTCGCAGAGGGCCGCCTGCGCCCGGTTCTCGGCGGCGACGCTCTGCCAGAGGCCGAGCCGGTCGTCCCGGAGGGCGCGCACGAGCTCCTTGCTGGCGAGGAACGCCTGAGTCGCCCCTTGTGCGGCCCGTTGGGCGGCCGTCAATGTGGCATCCGTCACCTCGTCGGCCGGGAATGCCTGGCTGAACAGGCCGGCGGCCACGGCCTCCGCGCCCGACATGAGCCGGCCGGAGTAGATCAGGTCGAGAGTGCGGTGCGCGCCGAGCCGGTCGACGAACAGGGCATGGCCGCCGGAGTCGAGCGTGGCACCGAGGTTCGCGAACGGGGACCCGATCTTCGCGGTGTCGGCGACGTAGACGACATCCGTGGCGATCAGCAAGCCGAGGCCAACCCCGAGGCAGGCCCCGGTCGCGGCGGCGAAGGTGGGCGCCGGGAAGGCGCTCATCCGCTGCAACAACGGCGTGACGAGTCCCCCCAGGAAACCCATCACATCGTCGTCGCGCGGGTCGACGCCCGAGATGTCACGGCCCGCGCAGAATGCGCGGCCCTCGCCGCGCAGCGCGAGGGCGCGCACGCCGGCCGCCTCCGCGGTCTCGTATGCGGCCGCGAGCTCGGCCAGGCCGGCCTCGTCGAGCGCGTTCAGCTTGTCGGGGGCGTTCAGGACGACGTAGGCCACGTCGTCCCGGATGGACAGCTCGATCACGGGAACCGCTTTCTGCGCTTGCGCGCCATACCTGATGGGCGAGTGGCGCTACACGTCGTAGTCGACGACGACCCGGTCGGTCGTTGGGTGCGACTGGCAGGTGAGCACATAGCCGCGGGCCAGTTCGTCCGGTTCGAGGGCGTAGTTCTCGGTCATCGTGACGTCACCGCTGACGAGCTTGGCGCGGCAGGTGCCACACACTCCCCCAGCGCAGGCAAACGGAACGTCCGGCCGCACACGCAGGGCGGCGTTCAGGATGCTCTCCTTCGCGTTGACGGGCGTGGTCACCGTGGCGCTCTCGCCGTCGAGCGTGAACTCGATCTCGAAGGTCTTGTCACCGATTCCGACGACCACCGGCCGCCCAGTGTCGCCGACCGCGTGCGTCGGCTCCCCCGTCGTGAACAGTTCGAACCGGATGTGGCCCGGTTCGACGTCCACGCTCTCCAGCGTGTCGCGGCACAACTGCACCAGTTCGAACGGCCCGCAGAGGAACCACTCGTCGACGGCGTTGGGACGGATGATGCTGGCCAGCATCAGGCGCAGCTTCTCCTCGTCGATCCGGCCGGAGAGCAGGGCGGAGGAGCGAGACTGGCGCGAGAGCACGTGGTGCAGTGCCAGCCGGGCCGGGTACCGGTCTTTCAGGTCGGCAAGCTCGTCGAGGAACATCACGTCGAGCGCGGTGCGGTTTGTGTAGACGAGCGTGAAGCGGGAGGTCTCCGAGCGTTCGAGCACGGTGTGTGCGAGCGACATCAGCGGCGTGATGCCGCTGCCGGCGGCGATGCCGACGATGTGCTTGTCGTCCAGAGTGTCCAGCGCGGTGGTGAACGTGCCCTGCGGGCTCATCACGTCAAGGCGGTCCCCGGCCCGGAGTTCGGTGTTCGCCCAGCTGGAGAAGACCCCGCCGAGGTCGCGCTTGATCGCGACGCTGACCGAGCCGAGCGCGTGCGGACGACAGATCGAGTAGCTGCGGCGCAGCTCCCGGCCGCCGATCGTGGCGCGCAACGCCAGGTGCTGCCCGGGGTCGTAGTCGAACTCCCCCTGCAGCGCCTCGGGAACCAGGAAGGTCACCTCGACGCTGTCCTGGGTGAGCTGACGCACCTCGCCGACGGCGAGGGTGTGGAACCGGGCGCGGCGCTTTGTAGGCTCGGTGGCAGGGTCGAGAACGGCTGAATCGGTACTGCGCAGATTGAGTGCGGCCATGGTTACAACACCTTGAAGTAGTCGAACGGTTCGAGGCAGTCCCGGCACTCGTAGAGTGCTTTGCACGACGTCGAACCGAAGCGGGCGAGTTCCCGCGTATTCAGTGAGGAGCAGCGCGGGCACTTGACCACGAGTTGGAGCCGGACGGCGCCGGTCGGGCGCACGCCGGAGAGGCCGGTCGGGGCAGCGATGCCATAACTGACCAGCTTCGCCTTGCCCTCCTCGCTCATCCAGTCGGTGGTCCAGGCCGGGGCGAGCACGAGTTCGACGGTGACGTTCTGGTAGTGGGCATTGGTGAGGGCCGCCCGGACGTCGTCGCGCATGGCCTCCATCGCGGGGCATCCGCTGTAGGTCGGCGTTAGGATGACGTGGGTTCCGTCGGCCGAAACGGCGACCGACCGAAGCACTCCCAGATCTTCAATCGTGAGCACGGGGACCTCCGGGTCGCAGACCTCGGCGGCGATGTCCCAGGCCTTCTGCGACGCCGCGTCGCCCGGACGCGGACGGGCAAGGGAGGCCACGGTCACCATTTCGCGCCGGGGTGCGCCCGCGCCAGCACCTGCATCTCGGCGAGCAGCGGCCCGAGGTTCTCGGAGTGGTCGCCGCGGCGCCCGCCCCCGGAGGAGATGAAGCCGCGGGGAACCTCGAGCTCGGCTTCGGCGAGCACGGGGAACATGGCGCTCAGGACTGAGGCCTGGAGAGAGGACGGCCGCACGGCGACGCCCTCGAGCCGGTCGATCAGCGGCTCGTCGACGAAGAGCTCCTCCACGAACGGCCATAGGTCGGAGAGACCGGTGATCATGCGCCGGCGGGATTCCTCGGTGCCCTGAGCGAGGCGCAGCACCCACTGGATGGAATGGTCGCGGTGGTAGTCGACCTCCTTGACGGCCTTGGCCGCTATCGCGGCGAGCGTCGCATCCGTCGACTGCATCAGCGCGCTGTAGAGCTCGAACAGGTAGTGCGCCGAAATGAACTGACGGGCGATCGTGTGCGCGAAGTCACCGTTGGGCTGCTCGAACAGGTGCGCCGAGCGCCACTGGGGTTCGTCACGCCAGTACGCCAGGTCGTCCTCGGTTCGGCCGGATTCGGCCCCGGCGTAGTGCAACAGGGAACGGGCGTGCCCGATCAGGTCGAGGGCGATGTTGCCGAGGGCGATGTCCTCTTCCAGCTCCGGGGCGCGGGAGATCCACCAGCCCAGGTTCTGGGCCAGCACGAGCGAGTCGTCGCCGAGCCAAAGCGCGTATTCCGCAACGTCGTGCGAGGCGACGGATGCCGCTTCGACCAGTTCCGCGGAGAGCTGGACCGTGTCGACGTCGACGTGGCCGTGGCCGTCCTGCTCGATGGTATCGCTCACAGGTGCTTCACCCCTTCGCTCTCCGTGTAGTAGCTCGCGTGGCGGTAGTTCTTGCCGGCGGGCGATTCGAAGAAGGCACCCTTCGCATCCGGATCGCTCGTGGTGATCGCGTCGGCAGGCACGACCCAGATCGAGACGCCCTCATTGCGGCGGGTGTAGAGGTCACGCGCGTTGCGCACCGCGAGGGTGGCGTCGGGGGCGTGCAGGGAACCCACGTGGGTGTGGCTGATTCCGCGGCTGGAGCGCACAAAAACCTCCCAAAGGGGCCAGATCTCCTTCTCAGATGCACCGGGAGCGCTCATTATGCGACCGCCTTCACGCCCTGCTTGGCGGCGTACGCGGCAGCAGCCTCACGCACCCACTGACCCTCGTCGTGCGCGTCGCGGCGGCGCTGGAGGCGCCTGGCGTTCGCCGGTCCACGGCCCGCGAGCACCTCGTGGAATTCGGTCCAGTCAATTTCGCCCATGTCGTACGCACCCTTTTCTTCGTTCCAGCGCAGGTCCGGGTCCGGCAGCGTCACACCGAGCACCTCGGCCTGCGGCACGAGCATTCCGACGAAGCGCTGGCGCAGGTCGTCGTTGGAGAACCGCTTGATGTTCCAGGCCATCGACTGCGCAGAGTTGGGCGAGTCGTCATCGGGCGGCCCGAACATCTGCAGGGCCGGCCAGTACCAGCGGTTGACCGATTCCTGGGCCATCTCGCGCTGGGCGGGCGTGCCTTTCATCAGCTCGAGCAGGATCTCGAAGCCCTGCCGCTGGTGGAAAGACTCCTCCTTGCAGATGCGCACCATGGCGCGCCCGTACGGACCGTAGGACGCGCGGCAGAGCGGCACCTGGTTGCAGATCGCGGCGCCGTCGACGAGCCAGCCGATGGCGCCCATGTCGGCCCAGGTGGGACTCGGGTAGTTGAAGATGGAGGAGTAGCGCGCCTTGCCCGCGATGAGCTGGTCCGTCATCAGGTCGCGGCTGATGCCGAGAGTCTGCGCGGCGGAGTAGAGGTAGAGACCGTGGCCGGCCTCGTCCTGCACCTTGGCCAGTAGGATCGCCTTGCGCTTCAGGCTGGGCGCCCGGGTGATCCAATTGCCCTCCGGCTGCATCCCGATGATCTCGGAGTGCGCGTGCTGGGAAATCTGGCGGATGAGGGTCTTGCGGTAGCCGTCCGGCATCCAATCACGCGGCTCGATTCGCGAATCGGCGGCAATCAGGTCGTTGAACTGCTGCTCCTCGGCAGACACCGTGGCGGCGCTGTCCGGGGCGATAGCGTAGGGAACTGGCGGGATTGTCATCGTTGACTCCTGGGTTTGGCGAACTTTTACCAACCGATCGTTCAGTTAGTATATGGTTTCCCTACGACCCCCACAACCATGCGTTGCGGCCCGCGGAACTCAATGAGGAGAACCACATGACGGAAGTTTTACCGCCCTCCAACGGGGCCATGATGGAGAACGACCGGGCATCGGCCGCACTCGGCATGGTCGTGCACGCCTCAGAGCCCGGCCGCGCGGTCGTCTCCATGCTCCTGCGGGACGACATGATGAACGGCTTCGACGTGACGCACGGCGGGATCGTCTTCGCTCTGGCCGACACGGCGTTCGCGATCGCCTGCAACGACGACCACCACGTCACGCTCGCGTCGGGCGCCGACATCACCTTTCTGAAGCCCACCGCCGCCGGGCAGACCCTCACCGCGACCGCCGTGTTGCGCACCAAGAGCGGTCGCTCCGGACTTTATGACGTGCGCGTTGCCAACGAGCACAACGTACCGGTGGCGGAGTTTCGCGGGCGCAGCCGCACCACCAACTTTCCCGTACCTGGTTCCGTCGCTCCTCTACTCTAAATCCGCATTCCACCAGGAGGCCTCATGTCAACGATGACCAAGACCCGCTTGCACGCCCCGGCCCAGGATGAACTCGATCCCGAGGAGCGGATGTCCCGTGACGAACTGCAGGCGTTACAGCTGACCCGGCTGCAGAAGACCGTACGGCTCGCCTACCAGAACGTTCCTCTCTATACCCGCAAGTTCAACGAGGCCGGAGTGCACCCGGACGACATCCGCACCCTGGACGATGTGGCCCTGCTGCCCTTCACGACCAAGGACGACCTGCGCGTCTCCTACCCGTTCGGCATGTTCGCGGTGCCGTTGGACCAGGTCGCGCGCATCCACACCTCCTCCGGGACCACCGGGCTGCCGACCGTCGTCGGCTACACGAAGAAGGACCTCAGGATGTGGGCGGGCCTGGTGGCGCGCAGCCTTCGCGCCTCCGGCGTGCGGCCCGGCATGCGCGTGCACAACGCGTACGGTTACGGCCTCTTCACCGGCGGCCTCGGCGCGCACGCGGGCATCGAAGCGCTGGGCGCCACCGCCATCCCGATGTCCGGCGGCCAGACCAACAAGCAGGTCAAGATGATCCAGGACTTCGAACCGGACGTCATCATGGCCACGCCCAGCTACCTGCTGACGATCACGGATGCGATGGTCGCGGCCGGCATGGACCCTCGCTCGTCCAGCCTGAAGGCGGGCGTGCTCGGCGCAGAGCCGTGGACCAATCAGATGCGGCTCGAGCTGGAAGACCGCCTCGACTTCGACGCGCTCGACATCTACGGGCTCAGCGAGGTGATGGGCCCGGGCGTGGGCAACGAGTGCATCGAGACGAAAGACGGACCGCACCTCTGGGAGGACAACTTCCTGCCCGAGGTCATCGACGGCGACAGCGGACTCGTGCTGCCTGACGGCACCCAGGGTGAGCTCGTGTTCACGTCGCTGACCAAGGAAGCTTTCCCGGTCATCCGTTACCGAACCCGCGACCTGACCCGCCTGCTGCCCGGATCGGCGCGCCCCGGCATGCGCCGGATGGAGAAGATCACGGGTCGCAACGACGACATGATCATCCTGCGCGGCGTCAACCTGTTCCCGACCCAGATCGAGGAGATCGTGCTCAGCATCCCGAGCCTCTCCCCGCACTTCGTGATCGAGCTGACCCGGCCGAACCGGATGGACGAACTGACCGTTCGGATCGAACGGCACGAGCACGCCAGCGATGCCGCCTCCGACATCGCCTCAGCGCTGCTGATCCATAAGATCAAGGACCTGATCGGGTCCAGCGTCAACGTGTTGATCGTCGAACCCGGCACGCTCGAGCGCAGCACCGGCAAGCACAAGCGTGTCTACGACCTGCGCTGAGTCTGCCGCACAACCCGCGCAGTCACGGGCCGGTCGTTCCTCCGGAAACCCGGCTCGTGACAGACTTCTCGATTATGTCTGAACCAGCCCTGGCCAAGCGTGGCCGCCCCGGATACGACCAGCCCGCCATTCTCGAGGTGGCGGTCGCCGCCTTCAACGAGTTCGGTTACGACGCCACCTCGATGGGCGTGCTCGCGACCCGCCTCGGCCTGTCGAAATCGGCGATCTACCACCACTTCACCTCGAAGGAGGAGCTGCTGGAACAGGCTCTCGGCGAGGCCCTCGACGGACTCGAAGGGGTGCTGCTCAAGCAGAGCGCCCAGTGCGGCCCGGCCATCGACCGGCTCGCCGCGGTGCTGCGCGGAGCCGTGGAGGTGCTCACCTCCCGGCTGCCCTACGTGACGCTGCTGCTACGGGTGCGCGGAAACACGGATGTCGAGCGCGCCGCGCTCGCCCGCCGCCGCTTATTCGACCGGGCCGTATCCGCCCTCGTGGTGGAGGCCCGCGATGAGGGTTCCCTGCGCGGCGACATCGACCCTCGGATCGTGACCCGGCTGCTGTTCGGCATGGTGAACTCGATCGTGGAGTGGTACCGGCCGGAGGGGCCGGAAGATGCCGGTCAACTCGCCAACGATGTGCTCGCGGTGGCGCTCGACGGGCTGCGGGTGGCGCCGGGCTCGCGGGTCTCGGCGAGCTCGACCACCGAATAGAGGAGACACGTGAACGAGAACTGGAAGATCACGCTCGGCGAACTTGACGAGAAGATGGGCGTGACCATCCTCGAGCAGTCCGCGGAGCGGGTCGTCGCGACGATGCCGGTGGAGGGCAACCGACAGTCCTTCGGGCTGCTGCACGGCGGGGCATCCGTCGCCTTCGCCGAGGCTCTCGGCTCGTGGGCTGCCGTGATCCATGCGGGCCCGGGGCGAAGCGCGGTGGGCCTCGACATCAACGCGACCCACCACCTCGCGGCGCGGTCGGGAATCGTGACCGGGGTGGCGACGGCCATCCGGCTCGGGCGCACGATCGCCTGCCACGAGATCGTGATCAGCGACGACCAGGGCCGTCGGTTGTGCACCGCGCGCATCACGAACCTGATCGTCGACGCGCCCGACCGGCCGCCGTTCGTGCCCCGGGCGCAAGACGGCGCGACACCGGTGGACTAATCTCACTTACATGAACGCATCGGACCCTGACCAGGAGCCCCGGCCCACCCCCGGGAGCGACGCCCGCTGGACGTTCCTGACCAACCACGCACACGTTCTCGTCACGATCGCGCGGGATCCGCAGTGCCGGATGCGCGAAGTGGCCTCCCGGGTGGGCGTCACCGAGCGCGGGGCCCAGAAGATCATCGCCGATCTCGTGGCGAGCGGTTACATCACGAGAACCCGGGTCGGGCGGCGCAACAGCTACCAGATCGCCCCCGGGAGACTGTTCCGGCATCCGGTGTCCGAAGGACACGAACTCGACGAGCTGCTCGCCGTGCTCGTGCCGGTCTCACCCCCCAAGTTGGACACCTGAACGGCAGTTCGCTAATCTGGGAGTGTTCTGATCGTTCTTCCTCATTCATCCCCCAGTTTGGAGAGTCCGCCGTGAGCACCGAAGGCACCACCCCTGCAGGCACACCGGAAACCGCCGAGGCGTCCACGCCGGCGCCGTCGCCGGCCGGCAGCATCGTCGTCGGCCACGACGGCTCGGCCTTCGCGGACCACGCGCTCAGCACGGCGCTCGGGCTCGCCGATCAGTTGCACGCCCCGGTCGTGATCGTGCGCGCCTGGTCAATCGACACCGCCCCCAGGCCCGCGAACTGGGAGTTCGGCTACGTGTCGACGTTCGCCGAATACTCGGAGGCGGTTCGGGCCGCACTGATCGAGGACACCGCTGCGCTGGTGCATGCCTTCCCGAACGTGACCGTCGACTACCGGGCCGTGCATGCGGGGCCTGCCCGCAGCCTGATCGAGGTGTCGCGTGAGGCGCGGATGCTCGTGGTCGGTTCCCGCGGGCGCGGCAACCTGGCCGGACTGTTGTTGGGCTCGGTCAGCGACCAGTGCACCCGGCTCTCGGTCTGCCCGGTGCTGGTGACGCGCAAACGGCCGAATCGCTGACCCAGACGGATGTCCACCACCTCTCCCGCAGCGGCGGCCACCGAGCACGCCGCCTGGCACACCCTCTCGGCCGCTGAAACCACGGCGGCCCAGGACGTCGACGCCCGCGCCGGGCTCGCCGCAGCCGAGGTCGACGACCGCCGTCGGCGATACGGACCGAACCTGCTGCGTAAGCCGAACCGCGTGCCGAGCTGGCGCAAGATCGTGCGCCTTCTCGGCGAGAAGATGACGATCGTGCTCCTGGTGGCCGCGGTCGTCAGCGCCGTCGTCTCGCAAGAACTCGAGACACCGATCGTAATCCTGGTCGTGATCATCCTCAACACCGTTCTGAATTATGTGCAGGAGCGGAGGGCCGAGAGCAGCCTCCAGGCGCTGCAGCAGCTGTCGGAAGGCAAGGCCGTCGTTCGGCGGGACGGAACCGAACTCGAGGTGCAATTCTCCGATCTTGTGCCGGGCGACATCGTGCTCCTCGATGCCGGGGACTCCGTTCCGGCGGACGGTCGCATCATCGAGAATGCCGGCTTGCAGGTGGCCGAGGCGACCCTGACCGGGGAATCCGAGCCGGTCGGGAAGACGATTCCCGCTCTGGACGATGCGGAACTGCCGCTCACAGACCGCACCAACATGCTTTTCATGAACACCCTGGTCACTCGCGGCCGCGCCACCATGGTGGTCACCGACACCGGCATGGGCACGGCCGTCGGCGGCATCGCGGTGCTGTTGAACGAGGTGAAGAACGACAAAACACCGTTGCAGCGGAGGATCGACCAGCTGGCCCAGCTGCTCACCGTTGCGGCGCTGGTCGTGGTGGCGATCGTCTTCGTGCTGGGCCTCCTGCGCGGGGACTCCTGGACCGAGCTGCTGATCACCGCCGTCTCGCTGGCCGTGGCGACCATTCCTGAGGGTCTCACCGCGGTCGTCGCGTTCACCCTGGCGATGGGCGCCTCCCGGCTGGCCGCCCGAGGCGCCATCATCAAGCAGCTCTCGGCGGTGGAAACCCTCGGCAGCGTCAGCCATATCGCCACCGATAAGACCGGCACGCTGACCATGAACGAGATGACGGCCCGCCGACTGCACACCCATGGCCGCGATTTCCGCATCACCGGCGAGGGCTACTCCACCGACGGCCGGATCCTCACCGGCGATGACCGGCCCCTGCCTGACCTCACCGAGGCGTTCCTAACCATGGCCCTGTGCAATGACGCCGTACTGAACGACGGCGTGCTGGTCGGCGACCCCACCGAAGGAGCCCTGGCCGTTCTCGCCGAGAAGGGCGGCATCGACGTCGCAGCTGCGAGGCGGACCCACCCCCGGGTAGCCGAAGTGCCCTTCGACTCCGACTACAAATTCATGGCCACATTCCACCGGCCGGCAGAGCCGACGACCGGACTGCCGCGACCGCCCGGACACCGCTGCTTCGCCAAGGGCGCACCGGGCGCACTGCTGCCCCTGACCGACTCGGTGCTCACCGACGACGGCATCCGCCCTCTCGATGCCACCATGCAGCAACGAATCCACGACACCATCCAGGAACTGGCCGGTGAGGGCCTGCGCACGATCATGGTCGCCGGACGCACCCTCGACGCCGGCACCGTTCCGGGCGACGACTCGGGTCGCTCCCTGGTCACCGGTCTGACCCTCTACGCCATCGTCGGAATCGTCGATCCACCCAGGGTTGAGGCGGCCAAGGCCATCGCGGTGGCGCTCGGCGCCGGCATCCGCGTGCACATGATCACGGGCGACCATCTCGTGACGGCCTCGGCCATCGCCCGCAACCTGGGCCTGCCCGGAGAGGCTGCTGCCGGTCCTACGCTGGACGACCTCGACGATCACGCGCTCGCCGCCCGGGCCGCTGACTACGGGGTACTCGCCCGGGTCACCCCGGCCCACAAGATCCGGGTGGTCAGGGCGTTGCAGGCCGGCGGCAATGTCGTTGCAATGACCGGTGACGGCGTCAACGACGCGCCGGCCCTGAAGCAGGCCGACATCGGCATCGCCATGGGTATCACCGGCACGGATGTCTCCAAAGGCGCCGCAAACATGATCCTCACCGACGACAACTTCTCCACGATCGTCGCCGCGGTGCAGGAGGGACGCGGCATCTACGCCAACATCCTGAAGTTCGTCAGGTTCCAGCTGACCACGGCGTGGGGATTCGTGCTCATCTTCCTGATCGCGGGCGTCACCGGGTGGGCCGCGGGCGCGCCGTTCACGGCGCTTCAGATCCTCTGGGTCAACATCATCATGGACGGCCCACCCGCACTGGCGCTCGGCTTGGATCCGGCCGAACCCGGAACGATGAGCTGGCCTCCGCGCCCGTCCAACGAACCTCTGCTCACTCGGGACAGGATGCTGCGTATTCTCGGGCTCGGCCTCGTCATGGCCGCGGGAACCCTGACCGTGTTGACCCAGGCGTCCGCCCTGTTCCCGGACAGTGCGGGCAACGCGGCCTTCGCCACCACCCTCGCGTTCACGACCTTCGTCTTCTACCAGGTGTTCAACCTGCTCAACGTGCGCTCGGACACCCACTCCGTCTTCTCACTCCAGACGTTCACCAACCGCAGCATCTGGCTGGCACTCACCGCCGTGATCATCCTGCAGGTCCTCGTGGTGCAGATGGACGTGCTCCAAGGACTCTTCGACACGACCTCCCTCACGTCGGGCCAATGGGGTCTGTGCGTGCTGGTCGGGTCGTCGGTGCTCTGGATCGAGGAGGTCCGAAAAGCCATCGTGCGGGCAGCCGGGCATCGCGCAGCTCGCCGCTGAGACCTGCCCGACCCGCAACGCGAGAAGGGGCATCCACCGTGACGGCGGATGCCCCTTCTCGCGTTATTTCAGGAGGTGCTGGAGTTGCTGCCGACTACATTCCGGCGAGGTCGCGCACCGACGTGTCGCCGGGGGCCGCGTTCGTGAAGGAGGCCTCGATCTCGGCGCGGCCCAGCAGCTCATCCATGCGGCGGCGACGCTGCTTCGGGATGAGCGTGACGACGGTACCGGACTTGCCGGCGCGCCCGGTACGACCGGAGCGGTGCAGGTAGGTCTTGTACTCGTCGGGAGCGTCGGCCTGGATGACCAGGTCGATGTCATCCACGTGGATGCCGCGAGCCGCGACATCCGTTGCCACCAGCACGTTGACGCGACCGCTGGTCAGCATCTGCAGGTTGCGGGTGCGGCGAGCCTGGTTCAGGTCGCCGTGCAGGCTCGTGGCCTTCACGCCGGCGTCTTCGAGCTGCTCGGCGAGCTGTTCGGCGTAGGCACGGGTGCGCGAGAAGATCAGCGTCTTGCCCTGGCGGTCGACGAGCTGGCCGATGATGGCGCTCTTGTCGCGGTGCTCGATGACGAGCACACGGTGGTCGATGGTGGAGGAGGCCTGATCTTCGCCGGCAACCTCGTGCACGGCCGGGTTGACCAGGAATTCCTTGACCAGCGAGGCGACGCCCTTGTCGAGGGTGGCCGAGAAGAGCAGCTTCTGGCCGCCCTTCTTGGTCTGACGCAGGATGCGCTGAACCGGCTCGAGAAAGCCCAGGTCGCACATGTAGTCGGCCTCGTCAAGGACGGTGACGACGACCTCGCTGAGGTCGAGGCGACCCTGCTCGATGAGGTCTTCGATGCGACCGGCGGTGCCGATGATGATGTCCACGCCGCGCTGGAGGGCGCTGACCTGGCGGTACTGCGGAACGCCGCCGTAGATCTGGGTGGTGAAGAGGCCGACGCTGCGGGCTATGGGCTGGATGGTGCGGTCGATCTGCAGGGCCAGCTCACGGGTCGGGGCCAGAATGAGCGCGCGGGGCTTGCGGGCCATCTTGCGGTCCTTGGCGCCGTTGTTCTCCAGCAGCTTCTCCACGAGGGGAGCGCCGAAGGCGATGGTCTTGCCGGAACCGGTCTTGCCACGGCCGAGCACGTCGCGCCCAGCGAGTACGTCCGGGATGGTCGCGGCCTGGATCGGGAACGGCGCTGCGGCACCGAGGGTGGCGAGCTCGCGCACGATGTTCTCACCGAGGCCCAAGTCGCCGAAGGTCACGCCGACGACTTCGGCAGCCGTCGTCGCGATGGCTTCGAGGCGCTCAAGCACGACGTCGTCACCAGCGGCGAAGTGCGCCTTGGTGTCGCGGTCGGGGTAGAAGTTGCTGGAGTGGCCGCCATCGGACGCCGAGCGGGCCGGACGCGCCGGACGGTCGGAGTTCGAACGCTCGGAACGGTCGTAGCCGCCACGCTCGGTGCGGGCCGGACGGTCGCCATAGGACGAACGGTCGTTGTTGTTGTACGCCGGACGATCCGTGCGCGGGGCTCGGTCGCCGTAGGAGGGTCGGTCGTTGCCGTAGGACGGACGGTCCGTGCGCGGACGGTCGTTGGTATACGCCGGACGATCCGTACGCGGGGCTCGGTCGCCGTAGGAGGGTCGGTCGTTGCCGTAGGACGGACGGTCCGTGCGCGGACGGTCGTTGTTGTACGCCGGACGATCCGTGCGCGGGGCTCGGTCGCCGTAAGACGGACGGTCGTTGGTATACGCCGGACGATCCGTACGCGGGGCGCGATCGCCGTAGGACGGACGGTCAGTGCGCGGACGGTCGTTGTTGTACGCCGGACGATCCGTACGCGGGGCGCGATCGCCGTAGGACGGACGGTCAGTGTTGTACGCGGGACGGTCGCTTCGGGGACGGTCGCTGTTGTACGAGGGGCGGTCTCCGCGCGGGGCACCACCAGAAGAGGGACGGTCGCTGCGGTTCGGGCGGTCGCCGTAGGCGGGGCGCTCGGAGCGCTGGCCGTAGGCCGGGCGGTCGTTGCCGGCAGGGCGGCCGTTACCGTAGGTTGGCCGGTCATTGCCTGCGGGGCGGCCGGCGGCACGGTCGGCCCGCTCGCCGGCGTTCCACCGGGCTTTCTTGGGTGCACCCTCGGCGGCGTTGTGGCCGCGGTGTCCGGGGCTCTTGCTGCCGCCCTTGGACGGTCCACCCTTGGCGGAGTACTTGGGATCGAAGTTCTTAGGCATGAAAAATGTTCCTGGGTTGTATTGGGTACATGGCAGAACAACGCCGCACACGCGACGCAACCTGAGAACCCGGGCAGTCTATGGCCGGGGCCGTTCACATACAGTGATTTTTCACCAGCGGATTACTGGGAAACCGGCCCATCCTGACTTACAAACCCATCCGCGCACACAGAGAAACACACGGTGTCAAGAGCCGACCTCTCCACATTACCTGATCGATGCCGCAATGTCACGGATCACCTTCACCGCTTACTCTGT
Source organism: Cryobacterium sp. TMT2-4 (assembly GCF_004402575.1). Taxonomy (NCBI): domain Bacteria; kingdom Bacillati; phylum Actinomycetota; class Actinomycetes; order Micrococcales; family Microbacteriaceae; genus Cryobacterium; species Cryobacterium sp. TMT2-4. The sequence goes on from NZ_SOGE01000038.1 coordinate 108,793, forward strand.
TCACATGCTGACGACCATCGACATTGAGTCCCCGCGGCAGCCGGAGATCGCCGCGTTGCTGCGACTGAGCGGCGATTACGCCCACTCGCTGTACCCACCGGAGAGCAACTTTCTGCTCGACGTCGACGAGCTCGAGCAGCCGGGTGTCGCCGTGTACGTCGTGCGGGATGCGACGGCCCGCGCCCTGGGGATCGCCGCGCTGGTGGGTGGGGCCGGTACGACCAGCGCGGCGGAGCTGAAGCGCATGTTCGTGCACCCCGACGCCCGGGGCCGCGGCGTGGCCGCCCGCCTGCTGGCGGGGATCGAGACGGATGCCGCGGCCCGCGGCATCCGAGAAATCGTGCTGGAGACCGGACCGGAGAGCTATGCCGCGCTCTCCTTCTATCGGAGCGTCGGCTACCGGGAGGTTCCCCTATTCGGTCAGTACGTGGGCGAAGCCTTCAGCGTCTGCTTTGCCAAGACGATCCCGGGAACCCGGCCATGACCCGGGATCGGGCAGCCGCCGGCACTTTGGCGCAGGTGAGTGTGCATCGCGCACGGAGGACGGTGTCCTGGCTGGGAGTGGCCGCGACCAGCCCGAGAATCGTGCAGGCGGTCAAGGCCGCCATCGCCGTCGCCATCGCCTGGTCGATCGCGCCGTTGCTGCCTGGTGTGGCGGATGACTACCCCTACTACGCCCCGCTGGGCGCGCTAGTGAGCATGTACCCGACGCTGATGAGTTCGGTGCGGAACGCCCTGCAGACCCTGGGCGGCCTCACCGTCGGAATCCTGCTCGCGGGGGCGGTCATCGTTTTGAGCGAGCCGAACGTTCTCACAATCTCGCTCGCGGTCGGCGTCGGCGCCGCGATCTCGGCCACCGGCTGGTTCGGCGCCAGCCGGGAGTACATTCCGGTGACGGCGCTGTTCGTGCTGATCGTCGGCGGGCCGAATGCCGACGGTTATTCCATCGGGTATCTGGTGCAGATGACGCTGGGAATCGCGATCGGCCTCGCCGTGAACCTCCTCTTCTTTCCGCCGTTGGCCTTCGAAGCCGTCGGCCAGCAGCTGATCCGCTTTCGCCGCACGCTGGCCGATCAGCTCTCGGAGGTGGCCGACGCCCTGGCCGACAGCTGGCCGCCTGAACGGGACGGTTGGGCCTTCCGCAGTCAGGAACTCGTGGCGGTCGGCCGCGCGGTGCGCGTGGCGGTCAGTCACGCCGATGACAGTCGCAAGGGCAACCCGCGCGCCCGCGTGCATCAGCGGGATCTTCGCTCGGACTACGACGAACTGTCGGCCCTTGAGGACGTGACCTTCCACGTGCGCGACTTGACGGAGGTGCTGGCCGCGGCGGTCTGGGGGCAGCCGGTCCAGCTCGAGTTGCACCCCGAGTTGCGGCCGGCGCTCGGCCGGACCTTACACGCCGCGGCCGCCGTGCTGCGGGACTGGGACACGGATGATGACGAGCAGGCGGCATTCGCCGAGGCGGGTGCCGCTCTGACGGACCTGATGACCGAGCTGGACGAGCGGCGAAACTCTGCCCCGGTGATGTCGCTGGGGGTCGCGGCGACGGTCGCGATGGACGTCACCCGCATTCTCACCGCCCTTCGGCCGCATATCCTGCCGGAGGCCGACGAGGGCGACCAGGCCGACGAGGCAAACGCCGCCCCGGACCCGACGCCGACGCGCTAATCCAGGCGAGGACGCCCCGCCCCGTTCCCGGACGGGATTCGGTGCGGCGCGAGAAACGAATTAGTCTCGTTGCACTACCCCGCAGCTCGGAGCACACGTGAACACCGGCCCACGCCATCCCCGATTCGGCTCGCATCGCATCCGTTTTCTGACGATTGCCGGCGCGGTGAGCATCGCCGTGGCTGCGACGGCCCTCCTCGGCGGCTTCCGCCCCCAGCTGTATTCCGTGACGCCCGACGAACCCGGCGACCAGCGCAGCGAGCTCGTCACGACCCAGATCGTCGGCATCCGAACATTCGAGCGGCCAGGTGGCATCACGGTCGACGAAAATGTTGAGTACGGCACCCAGGCGGACGGTGCCGTGCTCACTCTCGACGTGTGCTCGCCGGCGATCACCCCCGCTGCGGAAACGACCCTCGAGGCGGCGCCGCCGGTCGTGCTGTCCTCGGAGGACGCGGCGGCCGCGCTGCGTCCGGCCGTCATCTCCATCCACGGCGGCAGTTGGGCTCGAGGCGACAAGGGCAACAGCGACTGGCGCGCAGTCTGCGCCTGGCTCGCCTCCGAGGGATTCGTCGCCTACTCGGTGAACTACCGGATGGTACCGGATGCCGTGTTCCCCGCCGCGCTCGACGACGTCGCCCTGGCCGTGGAGTGGGTCCGCGACCCCGTCAATGCGCAGACCCACGGCATCGACCCGGACCGGATCGGCGTGTTCGGCGGCTCGGCCGGCGGCAACCTCGCCGCACTGCTCGGCACCCGCGGTTCCGGGTCGCTGACCACGGGGGCCCGGGTCGCCGCGGTCGCCGAACTCTCCGCGCCGCTCGACCTCAGCCACAAGGCGCTCGTCACGGGCCGGGCCCCCGCGGGGCTGCAGAACATTGTGCGCGACTACGTCGGCTGCGAAACCCTGCGCGACTGCGCCAATGCCACAGCCGCGTCGCCGGCGAGCACCCTTGACCGCAGCGATCCGCCCGTATTCCTCGGCTCGTCGACCGACGAGTACATTCCGCTGTCGCAGGCCACCGGGTATGCGGCGGCACTCGAACGCTCGGGCGTCGCCCACGAGCTCGTGACGGTGCCGGGAACGCTGCACTCGATCGGCATCCTCGACGCAACCATGCGCGAGAAGGTAGCTGCCTTCCTGCACACGACGCTCGGTGAGTAGCCGCGAGGCCGTCTGGCGGCGGCGGGCCGGCGATGCGGCGCGTCCTCGCGGCGCAGGGTAGGGAAGCGGGCACATGTTCTAACGTGCGCCCGCCTCCACAGGGTGCGCCGCGAGCGTTGTGGAGGCCGCGAGCCACGGCAGGCAGCGCGGAGGCGGGGAGCCGAGGGCAGGCAACACATGCGCCGCAGGGCTACGTGCCGCGGATGCGCCGGGAGAGCTGCGCGGCGGTGCCGCCGAGCTGCGCGGCGAGCGCCGGCCAGTCCACCTCGGCGATGCGCTCGCGTGGGAAGGTGACGGCGATGCCCGCGGCGGGCCAGCCCGCGTGGTCGCGCACGGCCACGGCGACGGATGCCATCCCCTCCGTGATCTCCCCGTCCTCCAGGGCATACCCGTCTCGGCGCACCTGTTCAAGCAGGGTGCGCAGCTCCGCCGTGGTGCGTGGTCCCCGGCCGTGGCGCGTGGCGAAGGCGGCGGCGTTGGGGTACAGCGCCCGCAGCTGGGCTGCCGGCAGCGCGGCGAGGAGCGCACGCCCGCTCGCGGTGAGGTGGCTCGGGAGGCGCACGCCGACATCCGTCACCAGCGACGGGCGACGGGGGGCGCGCTCCTCGACGAGGTAGATCACGTCGCGCCCGTGCAGCACGACGAGGTGGGCGCTCTCACCGAGCCGGTCGACCAGCGCAGCGACGAGCGGACGGCCAAGGTGTGAGAGGGGCTGCTGCCGGGAGAAGCCCGAGCTCAGCTCGAAGGCGGCCAGGCCGAGGCCGTATCGCTGTTCCTCGGGCAGGTGCACCACGAAGCCCTGATCGGCGAGCACCGCGAGCAGGTCGTAAACGCTCGAGCGGGGCAGGCCGAGGGCCGTGGCGATCTGGGACGCCGGCACCGGGCCACGCTGCGTGGCCAGATGGGAGAGGATGCGCAGCGTGCTTTGCGCCGCCGGAACCTTCGACGGGGTCATGCGCCTGCCTCCCGTGAACGGTGTGCGTGAACGGCACCGCTGAATATCCGGTATCCCGGACAGCATCCACTCTAATCCCGTCGTGCAGGCGGTCCGGCTGGTGTCGAATCGGAGTATGAACCTCGCTAGCGCATCCGTCACCGTGGGTACCGGCCCGATCTCGTTCGCCGACGTCACCGCGGTGGCCCGCCACGATGCGCCCGTCCTGCTGCCCGCGGCGGCGCGTGAGGGCGTCGCCTCGACCCGCCGCATCATCGAGGGACTCGCGCAGGACGTGCACCCGCACTACGGGATTTCTACCGGCTTCGGGGCTCTTGCGACGACGTTCATCGAGAGCGACCGCCGCGCCCAGCTGCAGGCGAGCCTGGTGCGCTCGCACGCCGCGGGCAGCGGTCCCGAAGTCGAGCGCGAGGTCGTGCGCGCGCTGATGCTGCTACGCCTGTCGACTCTGATGACCGGGCGCACCGGCGTGCGGCCCGTGGTCGCCGAGACCTACGCGGCCCTGCTCAACGCCGGGATCACCCCCGTCGTACACGAATACGGCTCGCTCGGCTGCTCGGGCGACCTCGCACCGCTCGCGCACTGCGCGCTCGCGGTGATGGGCGAGGGGCTGGTGCGGGATGCGTCCGGCACCCTGATGGACGGCGGTCTGGCCCTGGCCGCGGCCGGCATCACCCCGGTCGTGCTGGCCGAGAAGGAGGGGCTCGCCCTGATCAACGGCACCGACGGCATGCTCGGGATGCTCGTGCTCGCCCTCGCCGACCTGTCCCGCCTGCTCACGACCGCCGACATCGCTGCGGCCATGAGTGTCGAGGCCCTCCTCGGCACGGATGCCGCCTTCGCCGCCGACCTGCAGGCCCTCCGCCCCCAGCTCGGCCAGGCCACGAGCGCGGCCAATCTGCGCGCGCTGCTGGCCGGTTCCCCGCTGCTCGCCAGCCACTCCGGTCCCGACGACCCCACCGTGCAGGACGCCTACTCCATCCGCTGCGCCCCGCAGGTGCACGGCGCCGCCCGGGACACGATGGACCACGCCGCCCTGATCGCCGGCCGCGAGTTGGCCAGCGCGGTTGACAATCCCGTGGTCACCCTTGACGGCCGGGTGCAGTCCAACGGCAACTTCCACGGCGCCCCGGTGGGCTACGTGCTCGACTTCCTCGCGATCGCCGCCGCGGACGTCGCGAGCATGAGTGAGCGGCGCACCGACCGCCACCTCGACGCGAACCGCAACAAGGGACTGCCGCCGTTCCTGGCGCACGAGGTCGGCGTCGACTCGGGGCTGATGATCGCCCAGTACACCGCCGCCGGGATCGTGTCGGTTTTGAAGCGGCTGGCGGTGCCGGCATCCGTCGACTCGATCCCGTCGTCGGCCATGCAGGAGGACCATGTGTCGATGGGCTGGGCGGCCGCCCGCAAGCTGCGGCACTCGATCGACGGCCTCGGCCGGGTGCTCGCGATCGAGGTGATGACGGCGTCGCGGTCGCTCGACCTGCGCGCGCCGCTCGCTCCCGGCGCGGCGACCGGCGCGGTGCGGGCCCTCGTGCGCACGGTGGCCGACGGCCCCGGCCACGACCGGTTTCTCTCCCCCGAGATCGAGGCGATCGTGGGCCTCGTGGCGTCGGGCGCGGTGCGGGATGCCGCGGCGGGCGTGGTCGGGCCGCTGGCCTGAGGCCCCGCAGGCGTCGCAGGGCAGCAAGGCATCCGGGCTGCGTCAATCGCTTGTCGGCCCCTCGGGCCCATGTCATGATGTGACCCGCTAACCCGTTGCAACCGCCCCGGGATTGCCCGTCGATGCCCTGAATCGATGCCCTGAAACAGTGAACTGCGGAGACTCATGAACCTCTCCCCCCGATTTCGTCTCCGCCTTTCCCTGCCCCCGGTCCCGCCGCGGTACCTGGCGACGCCGCTCGCCGCCGCCGTCATCGTCGCCCTCGCGATTTTCGGGACACCCACACGGTCCCTCGCCGACGACGCCCCTATTGCTGCAACGGAGGATCCGGCTGCCGCGGTGCCCGCTGTCCCTGAGACATGTCCCACGCTCCTCTCGACGAATGCCCCGCCGGCCGCGGATCCGGTCGACTCGGTCGCCGCGCCCTGCCCCATCAATGCGCCGACTTCTTCCTCGGTGCCGACGCTCACCCCGACACCCGTCCCCGAGCCCGAGCCCGAGCCCGAGCCCGAGCCCGAGCCAACAATCACCCCTACCCCCACGCTCGAACCGGCACCGGCTCCAGCCCCCACCACGGAGCCGACGGGTGAGCCGACCCCGACACCAACACCCACCACTCCCCCAGCGTTCGGCGAAGAGCCGTCCGCACCCACGAAGCCTGAACCGTCCGCCGAGCCGACTGCACAGGTACCGGCACCGGCAGAGCTGACCGCGGATGCCGGATCCGCCTCAGCCGATCGAGCTGCAGCAGCAGTAGAAGTAGCGCAGGCCGCCGCCTTCTCAGCCCAGCAAGCGGCCGCGGCCGCCCGCACGGCCGAGGCCCAGGCATCCGCCGCCCGGGCAGCAGCAGCAGACGCCCGAACGACCGCCGCCGCCACTCAGGCCACCTACGACGCAGCGAAACTGGCCTACGCCGGGGCAAAGGCCGACTATGACGCCACTGTCGTTCAGGCCGATCTGGTGCGCGACCACGGCGCCGACGCCGCCGCCAGGGCCGAGGCATCCCGGCGGGCGCTGGCGACGCTCGTTCGCGCCACCCTGCAGCGATCGGGGCCCGAGGCCGTGGACGTGCTGCTCGCGGGCAGCAGCGACGGTAATGATTTGCTCACCCGGCTCGCCACGCTCGAAAGCCTGGACCGGCTCACGAACAGCCTCGAAGAGGTGCAGGCCCAGGTCGACGCCGACACGAAACGTGAGAATGCGCTGCAGGACCAGGACGCCGCACTTCGGGCAGCGATCGAGGCCATCCCGCTCGCCGACACCCGCCTCGCTATGGAGGGCGCCCAGCAGGAGCTCGATGCGGCCTCCGCTAAGGTGGCCGATCTCGCGGCGAGCACGCCGGTCGCCCTGGTTCTGACACCGCTGCCCAACCTGGTTCCCGCGGCCGGCACCGACGACTTCGGCGGCTGGCTCCGAGGCCAGCCGAGCAGTGCGGGCTGGGCCGCGCCGGCAGTCGGCTCCCTGACGGATGCCTTCGGTCCCCGGCACGATAAACCGCTGCCTGAGGTGAACGACTTCCACGGCGGCACCGACATCGGCACGGCGTGCGGGGCGGCCGTCTATGCGGCGAGCGCGGGGGTCGTGGCCACGGCAGCACCTCTGGGTACCTACGGCAACTGGATCCTGATCAACCACAGCAACGGTATCGCCACCGGCTACGCGCATCTTGCCGAAGGCCAGACCCTCGTGAGCGTCGGCGAGACGGTCATCGCCGGGCAGGTCATCGCGAGCGTCGGCAGCACCGGGGCCTCCACCGGCTGCCACCTGCACTTCGAGGTGCGAACGGACGGCACCGCCGTCGACCCGCAGCCGTTCCTGGTGCAGCGCGGCGTGCAGTTCGGCTGAGTGCCTCGTGAGCGCGCCAAACTGGGGTCGTTTACGCCCGACGCGGCCGCGCGTGCCGTGCAGATAAACGCCGACCCAAACCACTACATGATCAACTTGGCAGCACATGGCGGAGCACGACGACTGCGACTCGACCGAGCATTGACGAGGCCATGGTCGACGTCCGCCAAATGTTCCTCGACTGGCTCACCAGCCACCTCGCCACTGTCGAGGTCGTCGGAACTAAACCCATACCGTGGTGCGCCCATTGGTGGCTCCACCCGGGAGAAGTCGCCCGGTTCAAGGCCCTCTGGCACGCCATCATTCAAGCCGACGCCAGCGTCATGGACGGCGACCCTGAGCAAGGACACCTCTACCGCCGCAAGGGCACAACCGCCAGGATCGTGCCCGCGTTGATGCCGCCTAAGGCGTGGAATTCTAGCGGGACGCACCGCAGCGACAGTCTCGATACTTAGGTTGTTGCACCCCTGAGATTCCGGGTCAGGTGCCCGATCATTTGTCGACGAGGGTGTTTTCGAAGCTATAGAAGTCGGGCGCGTAGCAGTGCTGCCCGAACTCGCCTGCACGGCCGGAGTTCTCAAACGCTGTCCGCGTCATGGTCAACACCACTGCGCCCTTGGGCAGGAAAAGGAGCAGCGCGCTCTCGGATGCGTTCGCTGCGATGCGCTGCTTCGCGACTGACATAGTCACGCCGCGCGAGCCGGGCGAATGCCTGGCCGACCCGTCCAGGTCCCGCAGGGAACCGCGGTCGTGGCTCGTGCGCCAGCGACCGAAAGGCCTGGGAGCTAATGGCCCCATCGATCCTTCGCGCATGCACCCCGGGCCGTGAAATCAAATTCAGGGGCATCAGTTCCCCAGCACTGGCATCTGCCGTGTAAGTCGCAGCCCTTAGGATTCTTGACACAGAGGTGCACAGCACCCGCACCACCGATCAGAGACGAAATATGAAACTCCTTGCTCCTTCACTTCGCCTGACCATCGTGCTCCTCGGCATAGCGGCGATCGTGTCGACATTCTTCGACACAGCCACCCACGCCACGATCAACCCTTTCAACTTTTTTGGGTTTTTCACGATGCAGAGCAACATCATTGTGGTCATTGTGCTGGCAGTCTCCGCCTTCGTTTCCTTCTCCGGGAGACACCAATCCCTACGTTTGGTATTAGCGCGCGGGTGTGCCACAACCTACATAGTTATCACCGGATTCGTTTACAACTTGCTGCTCGCCGGGCTCGAAGGAGGCGTCTCTCTGGCCTGGGCCAACACCGTGCTGCACGTCGTCCTGCCCCTCTACGCAGCCCTCGATTGGCTGATCTTCAACGACCGCAGCCCACTCCGATGGAACGAACTATGGATTGCCCTCATCTACCCCATCGTGTGGATCATGGTCGTGCTCCTCCGCGGGGCAACCGACGGATGGGTGCCTTACCCCTTCTTGAACCCGGCACAGGGATACGGCATCGTCGCGCTCTATGCCCTTGCTATCGCTGTTGCCACCGTCATTTTCGCCGCCGTCATCTGGACCGTAAGTCGGTTGAACCCCCTTCGCAGCCCCGCGCTGGCAGAGATACGGTAGCCGAACCCCTTACGGTGTTCGGAACCGAGGCGTCCGGTGGCATGACCAATAGCCGTGCATCGTAGGCTCCCCAACCGCTGATTTCGCCGAGGAGGAGGACCACTTCCTCTTGGGTGAGGCTGGGTGAGGCCACTGATCGGCCAGTCGTCGTCGGCCGAGAGGAGTTGGCCAATATGGCCTGCGATTTCTGCGGTAGTCAGCAGAAATGTGGAAAGTCCGTGTTCGCTTCCACCGGCGTTGTAAATTCCGGTGAGGCGTCGGTGTCCGGCACTGATATCTTCTCGAATCACGACTCAACCGTTCAGGAGACAGCCCCAGACCGGCAGCGAGTGCTAGTGTCGCGATGACCTCAACCTGTATCGCACGTAGATCACTTGGTCATAATCAAGTTTCACCACATGTCACGAGCCTCGGCATTTCAGCAGTGGAGATCCTATGTGCAGAACAATGTCAACGGACGCGAGCTATCGAAGCGGACCAGTGCAGTGACGCCGAAGTCTGAGGCATCTGATCAGCAGACGCTGATGCTCAGCATGGCTTCCGGTAATCAGGCCGCGTTCGGCCTGATCTACGACCACTTGAGCGTCACGACGTTTGCGATCTGCAACCACCATCTAAAGACCCCGGCCGCGGTCGACGAGGCCATGCTCGGCCTGTGGCTGTACGTCTGGCAAAATGCGACGAAGTTGTCGGGACTGGACGGGTCGCCTTGGTCCATCATTATTAGGACAGCGGAACACCACGCCGAGTTTCACGCTCAGACCGAGTGCCTGGCCCGAGAAACGGATACCACTCTGCTCGGATGAGTCCCGGTCCCCGGATGGCTCATCAGCACATCAGTGATGAGGACAACGTCGCATGTAAGTTCGATAATTTCGTCCCCGTCACTGCCATTGACCGAGTCGTAGGCGCCGGGTACACACCGGTCAGATCAGACGGACGTCACCCCGGAAAGATCGTATTCGGGATCTTCGCGGCCTGGCCGAATCGGAGCGACCACTCATTTCGGAGCACACCGTTACCGGGCTCGCAGTGGCGCGAGCGAGAGGCAGGTCCGGTGGGTACCATTTCAAGTTCAAGATGACGCCGGGCCAAGATTCTCCAGGCCATAGCTGCGACGGGGCAGAGAAACGAAGGTGGGCTCACCCGGGGAATACGGGCAGCGTCGAAGCGCACTTCGGAGTGTCGCTCAAGTCAAATACTGGCCGCGTCCTGAGTTAACGAGACATTTGCATCGCCGCCTGGTTTCGCTGGCTCCTATTGGCATCCAAAAAAATTTGCCGCCGCGTGCCGCTACTTAGTCACGGTCACTTGCTTGAGAAATCATTTGGGTGCAGTCCGGCAATACGACGTGCATGGTCCTGGAGAGCTGCCTCGCTCAGGGTGTACCAGTATTTGCGAACCGTTCACGCAACGCGTCGAGAACTTGGGGCTTGCTGTGGCCAGCGAGGTCTGCCTCCTCCTGTGCGAGAATCCCCGCGACCTTGTAGTCATCCGATTGAGAGTGCTGGGCCTCAATCGGTTCATTCTGGGTGCTGCCATTGCCATTCATGCTGATCCTCTAATCTCCGAGTTTTGTCGGTAGCGGCGAACGATAAGCGTGACGGCGCGCCGCGCGATCCTCCGAGGAGTCTCTCGGTCCTGGCGCTGCCGTTCGGACGCGATGATGATCAACCTCGAAAGGCGTCTTTGATGTCTTCGCCGGCCTGCTTCAGGTCGGCTTTTGTTTGATCGGCCCTGCCTTCGGCTTGGAGTTTGTCGTTGTCCGTGGCACCACCCGCCGCTTCTTTAGCCATACCGATGACTTTTTCTCCGTCATTCTTGAATTTGTCAGTGCCGCTCAAGTTTTCATTCCTTTCGTTTCCGCAATGATCATATGCATCACCTCGTATGTACACACCTGCGGGGAGTGCACCCGGGCGGCTAGCATGCGAAGCGCATTTTCAGGAAAGCCATCTAGACCGCCAACGCCTGCGTTACCAGGGGCGGAACACGAATGGATACCGCCGATGTGTTGTGGATCGTCGCCGTGATCGTTGTTGTTTTGATGGTCGTCAGCTTGGTTTTCTACGTCGTGCGCCGTTGTGATCAGGAGCTCCGCAAGCGTGACAAGTTGGATCTGCGCCGCGCAAATGCGATAGAAGGCAGACGTGGTCGAACTTGAAGCCCGTGAACACGCAGCACCTGCACCCCGCGCCCGCGCCCGGACAGCCCTCGGCGTGAACGCGGCTCTGAGGTCTATCGGGCGTGGGGGCCGCTGACTCCTAGCCTCAATCCACCGGTGTGCCCCTGAGCGAGTCCTGATTTCGGTTTGGCGGGCTTGGGGAGATTCAAGTGCGGGTGAGGTCTGGGTCTCGCGGCCCGGGGTGATACCTGGCACTCCAGTTGATGCCGATGCTGGCTGGTTGGTTGGTTGGTCCGATTAGGCGGGTTGTCGTGGGCGGAAGTTCTGGTCGAACAGGGCCGTCCAGGGTTTCTCACAGTGCCAGTGCTCGGGCAGGTGCAGCGTAGTGCGCCGCGGGGAGGAGGAGATCCAGGCGGGGACGTTGACCAGCTTCCGGGGGATCGGTGCGGTGGTGCTCGTGCGAGACCCTTTTCAGCGATCGTTGCGTCGGCGGGGCAGTCCCAAACGCCACGACGCACAGGACGAACCACGCTGCGTCGGCGCTGAACACGCCTATATACAGGTGCGCCAAAACGCTGCTTGTGAGATTTGTCGGAACCCCGTTTTCATGTTCCACCGAGCCGGATTCACCGAAATCGTCGCACCTCCCGAACCCGCCCCATGATGAAACAGGCGCTCCTGCAGCGGCGCGCTTGGTGAACTCCGCACCTTTCTATTACGTCATACCTTCTTCAGTGGATCATTTCCCCAGTTCATCAGCGAGTATCGCCATCGTGAGTGCTCGATATCAGAATCCGGTCCCTGTGCCCTGTGCCGCTTCACGTAGCTGACCACCTTATGCATGTGTTCGACATCGGACGCAGTCAGATCGGCTTTCTTCGTTCCAAGAATTGTCACGATCCTGCGACCGGACTTGTGCCCGATGGACTCTCCGCTGCCATCGATTTTTTGTCCGACCTCCTTGGATTCGTCCGTGTCGAGCCACGATTTGATCTCACTGGCGGTCATCGTGACCGCGTCTTTCCAGTCATCCCAGATCTCATCGACATCGTTCTGCTTATCTGCCATAAATCCATCATTGCGGTGATGATGCGCGGCAACAAGGGTCGTTCAGGCTTTGCGTGTGATCTCAACTTTCACGAAGTAGGGTCGAGCCACACATGGCCTTGACCCCGGAGAGTGGACACGGGTTGAGCGGCGAGTTGGATCTCTGCGGCCTGTGACGAGTATTGCATTTCGAAGTCCATTGGCGTGACGTGCCCGATCGAGGAGTGCCGGCGGTAGCGGTCCTCGATCCAGTCCGCGTCGCCGCGGATCGCGCGGGCTCGGGTGGGCCAAACCCGGCGGTAGTAGAACTCGGTTTTCAGGGTCGCGAAGAAGCTCTCGGCCATGGCGTTGTCGCAGCAGATCCCGGTGTATCCCATCGACCGGGTGATGCCATTCTTGGCCGCGAAGAGAATGATCTGTTCCGACGCCCTGGGTGCCACGGTCCGAGTGGACGATCACCGTCGCCGGGCGGTCCCCGCACGGAACCATGGCCATCGTGAGGCATCCTGGATGAGGTCGGTGTGCATGTGGTCCGCGATGGCCCACCCGATGACGCGGCGGCTGTGAGCGTCGATGATGGTGGTCGTCTTCCACTTCTTCGGACAGATGCCCGCCAATCCCAGGCGGCGCATGGTCGCGGCGACGGTTTTGCGGGAGATGATCTCCCCGTCCGCACGTAGATCGGCCAGGATCCCGGGGGCGCCGTAGACCTCGTCGGAATCGCCGTGGAAGAAGGAGACTTTCTGCTCGATGTGCACCCGGCGCATCGACGCCGGCGACGGCGCTCCGCCGATCCAGGCGTAGTAGCCCCAGCGGGAGATCTCGAGGAGGCGGACCATGCGGGTGATGGTGAAGTTGGTCTTCTCCGCCAGCATCAGTTCGAACGCAAGACGCTCGTATCCGATGCTTCCTGGGCGAAGAAGATGGACGCTTTTTTCAAGAACGCCCTGTCCATCTTCAGGTCCGCGTTTTCCTTGCGTAGCCGCAGCAACTCGGCTCGTTCAAACCCCGTCACCTCGGTCTGCCCAGTCTCGTTCCGAGCCTTGAACGCGCTCACCCAGCGGCCCAGAGTGGCCTCGTTGACTCCGAGCTCGCGGGCGACAGTTGCGACAGCCCTGCCGGTGGTTAAAACCAGCTTCACGGCCTCGTCTTTGTACTCAGGGGTGAAGTCCCGACGTGATCTTGCCAAAGTGAACATTCTCTCTTGTGAGGTGTCCACTCGACGGGGTCAGGGCCAGAGCGACTTCCTCGACCATGAAGATGCGCTCTCCCTGGTCGACGCGATGCTGCTGCCAGCCCTGAGCGCCGAAATCGAGGACGGGGCCTGGGACCCATCACAACAACAGTGGGTCCGCCGGAGCTGACCGGTGCGAAACCCGCGACCAAGCCACGAACTTACCGTCACTAGGCGCGGCGGAATGATCAACGGGCGACACGCGGGTGCCGTTATGGCTCGGAGTCCTCCCACTCCAACGATTAGCCCCGGTACTCATGCTCGTCTGTCCTTGGCGATACATGCCGGGGCTTTTTCGTTCGGACTCCCCGGCTCGCGTATTTGCAGCTCGCGAGGTCGGGTTCGGCCTCTATGGACACCCGGCCGTCGACCCCATGCGTCGAATCATAAATGGTGGGGAAGACGTCGCAGGCGTTGGCAACGGCTTCCGTGCTGAGCTCGAAGACGGTGTCCTCGACGCTGGTGCCAGTTGCTGCCTTCTGCGAGATAGCCGCGTCATATTCCGTACCCGATGTGATGGCGGCATGGAAGATGCTGGGGTTGGTGGTGACACCGGTAACGGTTTTCTGCTCAATCAGCTTCCGGAGGCTGCCGGTCCGGAGGCGGCCGCGGGAGAGATCGTCCAGTCAGATGGAAACGCCGGCGTCGCACAGTTGCTGTGCGGGGGTAGTTGTCATGTCATAACTCCTTGGACTCGGGGATTGTCGTCAAGATTGTGCTCCGGACGTGAAACCGGTTAAGGTGGCGCGCAGTGCCGCAGCAGTGTTCAGCGTCGGTCCTTGGGTATCCTCCCTGCCAACCGCCGCTACGCCAGGGCGGCGATGACCCAGCTCGCCCGGTGGGACGCGCCCGGCGACAGCCAGATGAGGTCGGTCCCGGAATTGAAGGCGTCCGGCGCGCAGGTCATCGGCTCGACGGCCAGGCCGAGCCGGTTCATCCCCGGCGTCGGCAAGTCCGCGGTGTGGATCTGTAGCCAGGGGCAGTCCGTTCCCCAACTCATGGCCACGCCGCTGCCGTCGGTATCGCGCAGCTCGACGGTGGCAACGCCGTCGGAGTCGCGCACGAGCCCGGTGAAGGCGTGGTCGATCTGCACAGAGCCGATCGGGCACGGCTGGCGGAAGTCGAACGGGCCGTCGACGACGTCGGCGAGGCCGTCGGGCAACAACCGGTCGGGTGTGACCCGCAAGTATCGCTCGGCTGGAAGGCTGAGCTGCCAGGTGTGCAGCGGCGAGTCGCCTGCGCGCAGGTAGGGGTGCGGGCAGACTCCGTATGGAGCCGTGCCGGTGCCGGCGTTCGTGGCCTCGATTGACGTCGTGAGCCCAACCGGTGAGAGCCAGTAGCGGGCTAGGAGGTCGAGCTGGAACGGGTAGCCGTCGTCGACGGGTAGCCGGAGGCCCAGCACCACCTCGCTGTCACTGTGGTGCACTAGTCGCCAGGCACGGTCGTAGACGAGCCCGTGCAGGGCGCACTCGCGCGAGGGCTCGTTGATCGGCAGCTGTTGGGTCACCCCGTCGAGGTGGTACCGCCCGTCGGCGATCCGGTTGGGCCAGGGCGCGGCGAGCACCCCGCGGAAGTTCACCATCGGCTGATCCTCCGCAAAGCTGACGATCAGGTCCCGTGAGTCATACTGCAGCACTCGCAGGGTGGCTCCGGTCCCCGTCACGACGGCACGGTAGCCGTGGCCGGTGATTTCGTACTGGGCCCCTGAAGGCGCCGCAGCCATCACACCCTCTTCGCTCATGACGACTCGGTCACTCCGCCCGCAGTTCGAGGGCCGTCCAGGAGACCGGCGGAAGAGTGAGCGTGACCACTCCGTTCGCGCACAGCGCCGACGCGTTGGTGGCCAGGCCGACGCGGTCGCGGGCCTCGAGCGTGTTCGCGGCGTAGACATCCGTGTCGCTTAGGGTCTGCACCTCGACGATGCCCACGGGCCCGAGCGCGGCGACATCGATCGTGATCGTCGCGTCCTCCATCTGCGAACGGTTCACCAGGAACACGGATGTCCCCCCGGTCGCCGCGTCGTGGGTCGCGACCGCGTCGACGAGCGGCACGGTGCCGTATACCTCGGTGTCGTAGTGCTCTGTCTCGAGCTTGACCTCGAGGGCGACCCCTGTGGCGAGCCGCGAGGTGACCGCGAACGGGAAGAAGGTCGTCTGCCGCCAGGCCGGCCCGTTCGGCTCGGTCATGATCGGAGCGATCACGTTGACGAGCTGCGCGAGCGACGCGCTCGTCACGCGGTCGGCATGCTTGAGCAGTGAGATCAGCAGGCTGCCGAACACCACGGCATCCGCCACCGTGTAGGAGTCCTCTAGCAGGCGCGGCGCGACCGGCCAATTGTCGATTCCGGTGATCTTGTCGACGCCCTCGAACCGGTCGATATACCAGACGTTCCACTCGTCGAAGGAGATGTTGATGGTCTTGTCGCTCCCCCGAACGGCCTTCACGTGGTCGGCGGTCGCGACGACCGATTCGATGAAACGGTCCATGTTGACGCCGGAGGCCAGGAAGGAGTCGAGGTCGCCGTTCTTCTCCTCGTAGTAGGCGTGGCAAGAGATGTAATCGACGTCGTCATAGGTGTGGCCGAGCACAACGCGTTCCCACTCGCCGAAGGTCGGCATCTGCGCGCTTGAGGAGCCGCAGACCACCAGTTCGACCGATGGGTCGAGCTGGCGCATCCCCTTCGCGGCGCGGGAGGCGATCTTGCCGTAGTCGTCGGCCGAGCGGTGGCCGAGCTGCCACGGGCCGTCCATCTCGTTACCGAGGCACCACATCTTCACGCCGAAAGCATCCCGCTTCCCGTTGGCGATCCGACGTTCGGCGAGGTCCGTGCCGTTGCCGAGGTTGGCGTATTCGAGCAGGTCAAGCGCTTCCGCCACACCCCGGGTACCGAGGTTGACGGCGAGCATGAGCTCGCTGCCGACCTTCTCCAGCCACGACGAGAACTCATGCAGGCCGATCTGGTTGGTCTCGGTGGAATGCCAGGCCAGGTCGAGCCGGGTCGGCCGCGCAGCCCGCGGGCCCACGCTGTCCTCCCAGCGGAAGCCGGAAACGAAGTTGCCGCCCGGGTAGCGGATCGCCGACACGCCGAGTTCCTTGACGAGGTCGATCACGTCTTCGCGGAATCCTTCCGCGTCGGCCGAGGCGTGCCCGGGTTCATAGATGCCGTCGTAGACGCACCGGCCGAGGTGTTCGACGAACGATCCGAACAGGCGGCGGTTGATGGCTCCGACCGTGAAGTGCGGGTCGAGGGTGAGGCTGGCGGTAGACATGGTGTTTCTTTCTTCGTGCTGGTCAAGACGTGGGAGAGTGCGAATGACGGATGTCCGGGGCCCGGGCCGCCGCCTACTTGAGTGCGCCGAGCGAGAGGCCACCCTGCCAGTACTTCTGTAGGGAGAGGAACGCGATGATGAGCGGGAGCACCGAGACGAAGGCCCCCGTGACGATCAGGTTCCAGACCTGTTCGCCGCCGGCTCCGGCGTTGGACAGCGCCTGCCAGTTGTTGAGTCCGACAGTCACAGGCAACAGGTTTGGGTCGCTGAGCACGGCCAGCGGCAGGAAGAAGTTATTCCAGGTACCGACCACCGAGAGCAGCAGTACCGTGACGATGGCGGGCCGCAGCAGCGGCAGCGCCACCTGGAAGAAGGTGCGCAGTTCGCCGGCTCCGTCAACGCGGGCGGCGTCGAGCAGTTCATCCGGAATGGCATCCTGCGTGTAAACCCTCATCAGGTAGACGCCGAAAGGACTCAGCAGCGAGGGCAGGATGACGGCCCAGATCGTGTTGACCAGGCCGAAGTTGCTCAGCAGCACGAAGGTCGGGATCACAAGCGCCGTCATGGGCACCATCACGGCGCCCAGCAGCAGCGAGAAGAAGGCGTTGCGCCCGCGGAACCGGTACTTCGCGAAGCCGTAGCCGGCGAGCACCGCGAGGATGGTGGCGCCGATTCCGCCGGTGAACGCGTAGAAGAATGAGTTGCCCAACCAGCGCCAGTAGATGCCGCCCTGGTGTTCGAACAGCCCCGCGATGTTGTTCCACAGGTTGAAGTTCTGATCGAACCAGAGCGGCCCACCAGTACCACTGAAGAGCCCAGCGGTGTCCTTGGTCGCGGCCACGGCGAGCCACCACAACGGGGTGATGAAGTAGATCACGAGGATGAGCAACAGGACGTGCGACCCAATCCGTCTGCCACCGTCGCGCGTGGTGTTACGGCGGCGTATGAGGGAGCCTGAGTCGACCTGGCTGGGCTGCACGGCGGCATCCCTCCGGGGCGTGAGAATCGCCATTATTTGAGTCCGCTCTGCTTGCGGGTGAGGAAGAGGAAGAGATAGGAACCGATGAAGACCACGATGCCGAGCGCGAACGAGATCGCCGCGGCGTAGTTGAACTGGCTGTAGGAGAAGGCAAGCGAGTACGCGTACATGTTCGGTGTGTAGGAGACAGGAATGGCACCCTGGGCGACGGCGCGCAGCACCTGCGGTTCGGTGAAGAACTGGAGGGTGCCGATCAGGGAGAAGATCAGCACCATCACCATCGAGGAGGAGATCATCGGCACCTTGACTCGGAGGGCGATCTGCCGGCCATTCGCGCCGTCCAGCCGGGCGGCTTCGTAGATCGCCGGGTCGATACCGCGGAGGGCTGCGTAGATGATGATCATGTAGTAGCCGGCCCACTGCCAGGTGACGATGTTGACGAGGCTCGCGAAGATGCTGCCCTGGGACAGGAAGTCGGGCGCGGCGAGGCCGACGAGGCCGAAGATATCGGTGGCCGGTCCGAAACGGGGGCTGTAGAGGAAGCCCCACATCAACGCCCCGATCACGACGGGGATGGCGTAGGGCACGAAGATCATCAGTCGGGAAAACTTCGACAGGGCGGTGGAGAGGTTGTCGAGCACGAGCGCAGCCACGAGGGCGACGATCATCTGGGCGGGGATCATAATCAGCGCGAACTGGCCGACCCGTCCGAGTCCGCCGAGGAAGATCGGGTCGGTGAAGGCTTTCACGTAGTTCGCGAACCAGGTGAAGGTCGTGCCGGTGGCTAGGGTGCTCGTGTGCAGGCTCATCCAGAACGCGTAAGCGAGCGGTGCCACCAGGAAGGTGAGGAAGACGATACCGAACGGGGCTACGAACAGCCAGCCCCAGCGTTGGCGCTTGCGGTCCATCAGATCGATGCTGTTTCTTCGCGGCTTCCGAACCGGCAGCGGCGGGGCCGCCTTGGTGGCCGCAGGCGTGAGTGCCATGAATTCATCCTTTTTCCAAGCGAAGCCCAGATGGGCTGAGGGATGCTGTCGGCCAGCCAGTGCGACCGGCCGACAGCGGGTGCGGTGTGAGCCGCCTTACTTGGCGACCGTGAACCCCTGCTCGGCCGCGTACTTCACGAGGGTGGCCTGCAGGTCGTCGAGCGCCTGCGAACCGTCCTGTTCGCCCTGCACCATGGAGTAAAGCTCCTCGGTGAGCTGGTCGTAGGCGTAATTCTGGAACGGGCTGAACGTCGCGCCGCCGTAGCCGGCAGCCGCAGTCAGGAAGACCTCCTTGTTGATCTGCTGTCCACCGAAGAACGGGTACTCAAGGTTGACGAAGTATTCGGAGTCGAGCATCGGCGTGTAGGAGGGGAACAGTGCGCCCTTTTCGACGCCGATCTTCCACGCCTCGTCTGTGCCGAAGATCTCGATGGCTACCTGGGCGGCGAGCTCCTTGTCCGTGGCCTGGCTGGTCACGGCGAAGGTCGAACCACCCCAGTTGACCTGCACAGGGTTGGCCGTGTCCCACTGCGGCAGCGGGGCGACGCGCCAGACGGCCCCCGTGTCGGCGTCGGAGAGCCCCTGCAGATAGCCGGGTCCCCACGCCGCGGCGAGGTAGACGGCGTAGGTGCCGTCGACCAGGCTGGTGTTGTAGTCGGCGGTGAAGGCGTCGTCGGTTGTGACAAGACCCTTCTGTACGAGGTCGTTCCAGTAGTTCAGCACGTCCTTCGATCCCTGGTCGTCAACGGCGATGCCAATGTCGATCGGGCTAGTCGAGTCGTAGGTGAACGGCACAGATCCGGCCTGGGCGAAGAGAGCCTGGTTGAAGGCCCGGCCGTTGGTGGGGAAGTTGACGAGCACGCCATCGGAGCCGGCGGTCTTGAGGGCCTGCGCCGCGGTCGCGAACTCGGCCCAGGTGGTGGGAACGGGAATACCGTACTGGTCGAAAAGATCCTGTCGGTAGAGCATTCCCATCGGGCCGCCGTCGACCGGGATGGCATAGACGGCGTCGCCGCTCGACGCGTCCTTCCAGGAGCCCTCGGTGTACTTGTCCTTCACGTCGTTGGCGCCGTATTCCGTGAGGTCGACGAGGGCATCGCGGATGGTAAAACTCGAGAGCACCTCGGACTCAAGCATGATGACGTCCGGGGCGCCGGACTTCGACTCGATCGAGGTGGAGAACTTGGTGTATTCATCGTTGCCCTGGCCGGCGTTCGTCCAGCAGACCTGCACGTCGTCGTGGCTGGTGTTGAACACGTCTACGACCTCTTCGAACGCGGGGTACCAGGCCCAGACCGTGACCTGGGGTGCTTCCTTATTCACGATCTTGTTCGTGCAGGAGGCTTCCGGCTTCGACTTCGATGCGGCGCCATCGGCGGAGCATCCGGTGAGTGCGGCGGCGGCGACGGCGATGACGGCGATCGCGGCCATGAACTTGACCTTCATGTTTTTTGGTTTCCTCTCACGGTGGTGGAACACCGTTGTTCGTACTGTGATCAGCGCGCGAGGCGGCTGAGTGGTGCAGGAGTTGGTGCGGTCAATCCGAGACACCAGCGGGGGGCGCGGGCCGTTGCTGGCAAATTTACAACGTTGTAGGTAAACGTTGTAAATTTATCATTGCGAGTCCAGAGGCTTGCTGTCAAGCGAATTGCCGAGATTTCTCCGAGTACAGGCGGTCAAGCGGTGAGGGACACCGTGGACTCACGTTCAACCACGCGGAAATCGGCCAGCACCTCCCGGGGCGGGGCGGCCGGGTTCGTCTCCGCGATGCGTTCGAGCAGGATTCGCACGGCGGTCTCGGCAATCTCCTCCCGGCCGGGATCGACGGTGGAGAGGGTCGGCAGGCTGTACTGGGCCTCGTCGAGGTCGTCGAAGCCAATCGTCGAGACATCCTCCGGGATGCGCAGACCTGCCTCCTGCATCACCCGCATGGCGCCGAGGGTCAGGGTGTCGTTGAGCCCGAAGACGGCATCGAATCGCACCCCCGACGCGAGGAGGTCGCGCATCGCGGACGCGCCGTTCGATCGGTGCCACAGCGTCGTATATCCGACCAGGGCAGGGTCGAACGGGATGCCGGCAGCCTCAAGTGCCTCGCGGTAGCCCCGAAGACGCAGACCGGCCGATCCGATGATTTCCCCCTCGTGCGCGCCAATAATGGCGATGCGCCGGCGCCCCTGACTGATCAGGTGTTCGGTCGCGGCCCTCGCGGCGTCCACGTTGCGCATCGTGACGTGATCCGTCGGGCCACCGAAGATGCGCTCACCCAGCAGCACGAGCGGATAGCCCACCCGCAGGTACTCGGAGTCGTCGCTGTCCATGCCGAGGGCGCTGAAGAGCAGGCCGTCGGTCATCTGTCGGCGCGGGCTGGAGAGCAGCTCGATCTCCCGTCGGCGGTCGCCACCGGTCTGTTCGATCAGCACGGTCATGTGGTGGCGCTCGGCGGAGCGGATCACGGCGTCCGCGAGTTCCGCGAAGTAGCTGAGCGACAGCTCCGGCACGGCGAGCCCGATCACACCCGTGCGCCCGGAGCGCAAACTGCGGGCCGACAGGTTGGGCTGATAGTCGAGTTCCGCAATCGCCTCAACGACGCGCTGCTTGGTCGACGGCCGGATGTGTGGGTAGTCGTTGATGACATTGGAGACCGTCTTGATAGAGACCCCGGCGATCCTCGCAACGTCGTGCAGCGTTGCCGCCATGAGGACTCCTTAAGTGTGCGATTGACGAATGCGTCGACATCCGACCACATTTTACAACGTTGCATCTACCGCCCGCACGGTCAGGTCAGGGGTGCGGGGTCGCAGTGCTCCCCCGAACCATCAGCTCGGGTTGAATGACGGGGATCAGCTCCGCGGGCTCGCCGCCCATCAGGCGAAGCACCCGCTCAACCGCCAGCCGGCCGACCTCGTTGAAGTCGAGGCGGACGGTCGTGAGGCTCGGCTGGAAGTAGCGGGCCTCGCTCATGTCGTCGAAGCCGACGACGCTCACATCGCCGGGTACCTGGACGCCCCGCTCGTAAAGCGCTTTGATCACGCCGAGGGCCATCGAGTCGTTGGCCACCAGAACCGCGGTGATAGAGGAATCATCGGCGATCTCCAAGCCTGCCCGGTAGCCGGAATCGGCCGTCCAGTCGTCGGTACGAAACTCGGGATTGACCGTGCGGTGGTGCGCAGCGAGTTCGGACAGCCACCCAGCACGCCGCGCCTCCGAGGCCATCCAGCCGGGTGGGCCTCCCACGTGCCAAACGGTTTCGTGACCCAGCCCGATCAGGTGCCGGGTTGCCAGTCGCGCGCCGAGCACATCGTCCATCGACACGGCCGTCGAGCTTGCCGGTGAGCCCTGTTCGAACCGCACGATCGCAACGTCGGGGTCCAGAGCCCGCAGCACCTCGACGGCTGCCGTCATGGGGGCGAGCACGATGATCCCATCCACCGCGTCCGCGACGAGCGTGTCCAGCGCGGCACGAATGTCGGCCGAATCGACCTGGGGAATGCTCACCAGGCTCGTGGCGTAGCCGTTGCGCCGCGCCTCCTCGGCAATCCCGAAGAGGACCAGGGCTGAACCGTGCACCGGGAGGGAGTAGGAGACCACGCCCAGGTTCATGGACCGGTTCGTGGCGAGGGCGCGTGCGGCGGAATTGCGGTTGTAGCGCAACTGCGTGATGGCCCGTTCGACCCGTTCGCGCACGTCCGGACTGACATTGTTGTGTTCATTGACGACGCGAGACACAGTCTGTTGCGACACTCCGGCGAGTTTCGCCACGTCGATCATGCGCACGCTGCGGCCGCCCGGTCGAGGTTCCCTGCCCATGCGCACCCCCTCCCGAAAAGAAAATCCCCGATTCAGACATGTTAGCGCACCATGCCTGGTGTCATAAAGGCCTGAAGGGAGCGGATATCAGCACCGTCAATGGCAGACTTGTCAACCTGACAGGGCGCCCATCATCGATTGACAGCACTTGATAGTGCGCTAACATTGACTAACGCCAACAGTTATCGACGGTGAATCTCAGACGAAGTTGACGTTCTGTATCCGCGTGCCGGCAAGGGAGTCGATTCATGAGTGAGACCGCAGCACAACCAGATGCGCAGACACCAACCGGCGCCGAGTCCTACGTCATAGGTGTTGACTACGGCACCCTTTCCGGCCGGGCGGTCGTCGTGAGGGTCTCGGACGGCGCCGAACTCGGCTCGGCCGTGCTCGACTATCCCCACGCAGTCATGGACACCACCCTTGCTGCCACGGGCGCGACGCTGCCGCCGGAGTGGGCGTTGCAGGTTCCGCAGGACTACGTCGCCGTGCTGAAGAGCGCCGTGCCGGCCGCCATCGCCAACGCGGGCATCGACCCGGCCCGCGTCATCGGCATCGGCACCGACTTCACCGCCTGCACCATGGTTCCCGTCGTCGCCGACGGCACCCCGCTGAACGAGCTGCCGGAGTACGCCGGGCACCCGCACGCCTACGTCAAGCTATGGAGACACCACGCGGCACAGCCCCAGGCCGACCGGATCAACCAGCTCGCGGCCGAGCGCGGCGAGAGTTGGCTGCCACGCTATGGTGGCCTGATTTCCAGCGAATGGGAGTTCGCGAAGGGCCTCCAGCTGCTGGAGGAAGACCCGGAACTTTACGCCCGGATGGACCATTGGGTCGAGGCGGCAGACTGGATCGTCTGGCAGTTGACCGGCCACTATGTGCGCAACGCCTGCACCGCCGGCTACAAGGGCATCCTGCAGGACGGCGCTTACCCCGGCGAGGATTTCCTTGCCGCTCTCAATCCCGGCTTCGCGCGGTTCGCCGTCGACAAGGTGGCTCATGAGATCGGGCAGTTGGGCGCATCCGCCGGCACTCTTTCCGCGGAGGCCGCCGCCTGGACCGGACTGCCGGAGGGCATCGCCGTGGCGGTCGGCAACGTCGACGCTCACGTCACCGGCCCGGCCGCCCAGGCCGTGCTGCCGGGCCAGATGGTGGCCATCATGGGCACCTCGACCTGCCACGTGATGAACTCGGACCGGCTCGCGGAGGTTCCCGGCATGTGCGGGGTCGTCGACGGCGGCATCGTCTCCGGACTCTACGGCTACGAGGCCGGGCAGTCCGGCGTGGGCGACATCTTCGCCTGGTACGTCAACAACCAGGTCCCCGCCCGCTACTTCGCCGCGGCGGAGGCGGCGGGCCTGAGCGTGCACCAGCACCTCACCGAGCTGATCAAGGACCAGCCCGTCGGCGGGCACGGGCTGATCGCCCTCGACTGGCACAGCGGCAACCGCTCAGTGCTCGTCGACCATGAACTCTCCGGCCTCGTGCTGGGCACGACCCTCACCACCCGGCCCGAGGAGATATACCGGGCCCTGCTCGAGGCCACCGCATTCGGCGCGCGCACGATCGTCGAGACCTTCAACGCGAGCGGCGTGCCGGTGACCGAGTTCATCGTGGCCGGCGGGCTACTCAAGAATGCCTTCCTGATGCAGACCTACAGCAATATTCTGCGGATGCCGATCTCAACGATCGACAGCGAGCAGGGGCCCGCGCTCGGCTCGGCCATCCACGCGGCGGTCGCCGCCGGCGCGTACCCCGATGTGCGCGCGGCCGGCCAGGCCATGGGCAAGCTCAACAAGAACGTGTACACACCCAACGACGAGTCGGCGACGGCCTACGACAAACTGTTCGCCGAGTACACGCTGCTGCACGACTACTTCGGCCGGGGCGCGAACGACGTGATGCACCGTCTGAAGGCGCTGAAGCGTGAGGCGGGTGCATCGCTGCACTCGGCGGCGGTGCCGGCATGAGCCGCTTCGGCCCCACCGTCGACGCCGCTGTCATTCGTGTCCGTGAGGACGTCGCCCGCCTACACGGCGAGCTCGCCCGCTACGGGCTCGTGGTCTGGACCGGCGGCAACGTCTCCGGCCGGGTGCCCGGCGCCGACCTCTTCGTGATCAAGCCCAGCGGCGTCGACTACGCCGACCTCACGCCCGAGAACATGATCCTGTGTGACCTCGCGGGCGCCGTCATTCCCGGCTCCCCCGGTTCCGACCGGTCGCCATCGAGCGACACCGCCGCGCACGCCTACGTCTATCGCAACATGCCGGAGGTGGGCGGAGTCGTGCACACGCACTCCACTTACGCCACAGCATGGGCCGCCCGCGGGGAAGAGATCCCGTGCGTGATCACGGCGATGGCCGACGAATTCGGCGGCCCCGTGCCCGTCGGCCGGTTCGCTATCATCGGTGACGACACCATCGGCCGCGGCATCGTCGACGCCCTCACCGGCCACCGGTCCCGCGCGGTGCTGATGCAGAACCACGGCCCGTTCACGATCGGCAAGGACGCCCGCGACGCCGTCAAGGCCGCCGTGATGGTCGAGGACGTCGCCCGCACCGTGCACCTCGCCCGCCAGGGCGGAGACCTCATCCCGATCCCGCAAGCCGCGATCGACTCCCTCTTCAACCGCTATCAGAACGTCTACGGACAAGCACCGCAAGGAGCACTGCGCTAATGCCAACACTCACCACCACCCTCGATCACTACGAAGTCTGGTTCCTCACCGGAAGCCAGAACCTCTACGGCCAGGAGACCCTGCGTCAGGTCGCCGAGCAGTCCAGGACCATCGCCGACGCGTTCGGCGCAAGCAGCGACATCCCGGTGAAAATCGTCTGGAAGCCCGTGCTCACCGACTCGGACTCGATTCGCCGCGCGGCGCTCGACGCGAACTCGGATGACCGGGTGATCGGCCTGATCGCGTGGATGCACACCTTCTCACCCGCGAAGATGTGGATCTCCGGGCTCGACGCCCTGACCAAGCCGCTGCTGCACCTGCACACCCAGGCCAACGTCGAACTGCCCTGGAGCGAGATCGACTTCGACTTCATGAACCTCAACCAGGCCGCGCACGGCGACCGTGAGTTCGGCTACATCCAGACCCGTCTCGGCGTGTCCCGCAAGACTGTCGTCGGCCACGTCTCCAACCCGGCCGTGACAAACCAGATCGGCACCTGGACCCGCGCGGCCGCCGGTTGGGCCGCGTCCCGCAGCATGAAGCTCGCCCGCTTCGGCGACAACATGCGCTACGTCGCCGTCACCGAGGGCGACAAGACCGAGGCCGAACTGCGCTTCGGGGTGCAGGTGAACACCTGGCCGGTCAACGAACTCGCCGAGGCCGTGCACGCGGCGACGGATGCCGAGATCACCGCTCTGGTCGCGGAGTACGAAGACCTCTACGACGTGGCCCCCGAATTGCGCGTGGGCGGCGAACGCCACGAGTCGCTCCGATACGGTGCCGCGATCGAGATCGGACTCAAGTCCTTCCTCGAGGCCGGCGGCTTCAGCGCCTTTACCACTAGCTTCGAAGACCTCGGCGCGCTCCGCCAGCTGCCGGGCCTCGCCGTGCAGCGGCTGATGGAACAGGGCTACGGCTTCGCCGGGGAGGGCGACTGGAAGACGGCCATCCTCGTGCGCGTGGCCAACGTGATGGGCGCCGGCCTGCCCGGCGGTGCGAGCCTGATGGAGGACTACACCTATGACCTCACCCCCGGGGACGAACTGATCCTCGGTGCCCACATGCTCGAAGTAAACCCGGCGCTCTCAACCGAGAAGCCCACACTCGAAATCCACCCGCTCGGAATCGGCGACCGCGAAGACCCCGTGCGCCTGGTCTTCAACGCCGCCCCCGGCCCCGCCGTCGTGGTCGCGATGAGTGACATGCGCGAGCGGTTCCGACTCATCGCCAACGTGGTCGAGGTCGTCGAGCCCACCGAGGCACTCCCGAAGCTCCCGGTCGGCCGCGCCGTCTGGCGCCCCGCGCCCGACTTCGCCACCTCCGCCGCCGCCTGGCTCACCGCCGGCGCCGCCCACCACACGGTCATGTCGACTGCCGTCGGCATCGAGGTCTTCCAGGACTACGCCGAGATGGCTCACACCGAACTCCTCCTGATCGACCAGTCCACGACACTGCGTGACTTCGGCCGTGAGGTGCGATGGAACCAGGCATACTACCGGCTGGCGCAAGGACTGTAGCTCCGGGGCGAACACGGGACTCCCGCCTCAGCTTGGCGGAGGTTTCGCCGGTCTTACCGTTCGAGGCCGGCGGCACGGGTACGAGGGTCGTCGGTCGATTTCGACTCGTCGCCGCGGGTAGCCGGGCGGGCCTTTACGGTCAGGCCGGCAGCGCGCATCGCGCACCTCGTCGAGCGCGGTAGCCGGCATCTGCTGGCCGGCCCCGCACTTGCTCGGCGGCGCGCTCTGAGCCTGCTTCTCTTGCAGGTCCGCCACTCGTACCGCGAGCTCCGCGCCAACGCTGCGCTCATGGTACGCCATCAGGGATGGCCTGGGTTTGGGTCGGTTCACCCTTGTACCGGTCACGGAACACGTCGACTTCGGCGGCAAGGCGCACCCACTCCTGTCGGCGGGTGCTCTCGGTCGGGATGTCTCCGAACGGACCGCGGGGCGGTCTGAAAGTCGCGCGATTGCCCGATCGCCCGGGTGCTCAAGGATCAGCAGTTTCAAATTCGCGTCGTTTCGAAAATCGATCAAATGAGGCTCGGGACTTCCTTGCTCGACGGCATTGAGGCGTCGGATTTTCTACCGTTCGCGGCCGTCATCGCGGGTACGCTGGTCATCGGAATGTGTCGTCTGGTCTCCGCGCGTGGCCTGCCGCGGCATTACGGTGAGGCCGGCGGCGCGTTGCGCTTTACGCTGCTTACCTGCCGTAATCCGGTTCGCGGCGCGCATCACGTCGAGTGCGGTGTCCGGCCTATGCCGGCCGGTTTCGCGAGCGTTCGGCGGGGTGCTCTGAGCCTGCTTCTTCTGCAGGGTAGCTACGCGCGCCGCGAGTTCGGCACCAACCGCGCGCTCACGGTACGCCGCGGGAATGGCCTCGGTCTGTGCCGGGTCCATATCGTACCGGTCGCGGAACACGTCGACTGCGGCGGACGCCCGGCCACTGCTGGCGCCTGGTTGGCGGGGGCCGTTTCGATACGTCGTTCCATTCGGCGGGAGAAGACGGGGCCGACGTCGTCGGCGGTGCCGCGTTCTCGTTCGTTCCACGAGTCCCGCAGCACACTGGCTGGGTCAAGGCCGTGGGTTTCGGCGTGGGTGTGGCTGCTCGTTCAGGCAACGTCGACTGATCGAACGCTCGGACTCGCGCAGCTGAATTCTTCAGACAGCCAGAGCCGTCCGCACGAGTTCGGAGAGTTGCTTGACTGGGACCTCGCGCCGATAGAGGAAAGCTTTCAACGCTTCGCCGTAGATGACGCTGCGCACGCGGCTGGCGCTCATGGTGTCCCACCTGAGTTCAGACCAATGCGGCTAACTGTTCCCGTACCCATGAAGACAACGTGTCAGCTTCCACCTCGCGCCCGGACAGAACAATGCCTGGCCAGGTCCGCCGTGTCGAACGGGATCGTGAGTGTGCCCGGCTCCAGCGCCAGAGGGGCATCGATCTCGATCGGCGGGGCTCACTCGCCCGGCACTTCATTGAGCCGCTCGTCGTCAGAGACGCTTAGGCTCACGGACAACACGGCCTTGCCGAGTCCGCGGGCTTCAAATGTTGCAGCGGATTCGACGGCAAGGACATTCTTCGAAAAAGCTGTCGTCACCGTCAGCGATGCCGTTTTCGGTCGAGCGGCGGTCGTCAGGGCGACAGCAAGTCACACTACTCAGAGTCCCATGAATTCGCGGAAGTGAGCTGTTCTAAACCTTCAGCCACCTGAGTCCACCGCAGGGCACTAGCTCACTGCTGGCGCAGGAGAGCAAGGAATTCGTCGGCCATTGCGAGCTGATCCCGCAGCCCCTGGCGCCGCTCCTCGGCCTGTGCGATGAAGGACTCCAAGTCTGACCTCACGGCGGCAATGTCGGCGCCCTCGATGGCGCCATCCAGTGTGTCGATGGTCTTGAGGAGCGACATCATTTCTTCAAGCGAGAAGCCCAGCGGCTTCATGCGCCGGATCAGGATCAACCGGGCCAGATCTTCGTCCGTGTAGAGACGGAAGCCGCCATCAGTCCGGCCTGAGGCCCTGAGCAAACCGATTTCGTCGTAGTGGCGGATGGTTCGCAATGACAGTCCGGTGCGTTCGGCCAGTTCGCCGATATGCATAGTTGCCGTTGGCTCAGTCGGTGACATGGCGGGACCTCTCATGCGTGGACTCGAACATAACCCTAACGTTAGGGTAGAGTTGTGATCGTCGGCTGACATTGTGTGACAGCCCACCATCCATCCTCGCCGTATCGGCGGATGATTGTGCGCACCGGGCGCACCCCTTCCCCTTCCCCTTCCCCTTCGCCCTATTCTGGCCCGCCACCGCGAGCCCCGTCCCTGGAGGCCCCATGGCACTCGCTCAAAAATCCCCCACGCCCGACCGTTACAAAGCCGAGCCATCAGTGATGACAGCACTTCGAACTCCGCGGCTCCTCACCCGAGAAGCTCTCGCCGGCCTCGTCGTCGCGATGGCGCTGATCCCGGAAGCGATCTCGTTCTCCATCATCGCTGGCGTCGACCCACGGGTTGGACTGTTTTCGTCCTTCGTGATGGCCGTATCCATTGCGTTCCTCGGCGGCCGCCCCGCGATGATCACCGCCGCAACGGGAGCCATCGCCCTAGTGATCGCCCCGGTAGCACGCGAGTACGGCATGGATTATTTCATCGCCACGGTCATCCTGGCCGGGCTCCTGCAGGTGATCCTGGGCGTGCTGGGCGTGGCCAAGCTCATGCGTTTCATCCCGCGCAGCGTCATGGTCGGATTCGTGAACTCCTTGGCCATCCTCATCTTCATCGCACAGTTGCCGCATTTGCTCGGGGTGCCGTTCATGGTGTACCCGCTGGTGGCGATCGGGATCATCATCATGGTCGTCATGCCCCGGTTCACCAAGATTATCCCCGCCCCGTTGGTCGCCATCGTGGTGCTGACCATCGCAACCGTCACCATCGCAATCAACGTGCCCACCGTCGGCGACCAGGGCGAACTGCCCAAGAGCCTCCCCGAACTCTTCATCCCAAACGTTCCCCTCAACGCAGAGACGCTCACGATCATCGCCCCCTACGCGCTGGCCATGGCCATGGTCGGCATCCTCGAGTCCCTAATGACGGCCAAACTCGTCGACGAGGTCACCGACACCCACTCCCACAAGACCCGCGAAACCTGGGGTCAAGGCGTCTCCAACATGCTCTCCGGCTTCTTCGGCGGCATGGGCGGGTGCGCCATGATCGGCCAGACCATGATCAATGTGAAGGCCTCCGGCGCCCGAACCCGCATCTCCACGTTCCTTGCCGGCGTATTCCTGCTGATCCTGGTCGTCGCTCTCGGCGATGTCGTCGCCATCATCCCCATGGCCGCCCTGGTGGCCGTGATGATCATCGTCTCGGTGCTGACCTTCGACTGGCACAGCATCCGTCTGTCCACACTTCAGAGGATGCCAAAAAGCGAAACTACGGTCATGGTCGCCACAGTCGCCGTGGTCGTAATTACCCACAACCTCGCCATCGGCGTAGTCGTCGGGGTTCTCGTGGCAATGGTCGCCTTCGCCCGCCGGGTGGCGCACCTCGTAGACGTTGAACGCAGCTTGTCCAATGATGAGTCTGTCCCGACTGCGTACTACACCGTGACCGGCGCGCTCTTTTTCGCGTCAAGCAACGACCTCACCACCCAGTTCGAGTACGCAGAAGACCCGGACCGCATCGTCATCGACATGGCCGCCTCCCACATCTGGGACGCCTCCACCGTCGCAGCCCTCGACTCCATCACGAACAAATATGAACGTCTCGGCAAACGCGCCGTGATCGTCGGTATGAACGATGCCAGCACCAATATCCACGCCCGCCTCGCCGGCAACCTCGGCGGAGGTCACTGACCCCACCGGCTGAGCAGCATCCCTCGTCGACTCCCCGCCGCGGCGTAGACAAGTTCGCGAGAGGTGGAGGAGTCGGCGAGGACGTGGGCGGTGTTCGGGGTCATGCCCTGGACCCGGTGAATGGGAACGGGTCCCCCATCCGCTTCTTGCCATAGAGTGGCACTTGAGTTTTACTGGATGACATCAGCATCCGCACGAGAACCGGGAGAGCACCCATGGCCGAGTCGTCCACCCGAACCGTGGAACGAGCCCTCGACCTGCTCGCCGTGATCTGCGACGCCGACGGGCTCACGCTCTCGGAGAGCTCACGCGCCGTCGCCCTCGCACCGAGCACCGCCCTGCGCCTGCTGCGCACGCTCGAGACCCGCGGCTTCGTGCACAAGACCGACGACGGCGCCTACCTGCCGGGCAGCCGCATCATCCAGCTCGGCGCGCAGTCGCTCAGCAGCGAGTCGCTGGTCACCCTCTCCCGCCCGGCCATGGAGCGGCTCGTCGCCGAGACCGGCGAGTCCGTCTACCTCAGCGTCGTGGGCCACAACGCCACCGGGCTCTACATCGCCATCGTCGAGGGCACCCACTCGGTGCGGCACACGAGCTGGGTCGGCCGCACCGTGCCGCTCGAACGCTCCGCGGCCGGGCAGGTGCTCACCGGGCATACCCCGGAGACCGGCTACGTGGTCGTCGAACGCGGCGTCGAAACGGATGTCACGGCCCTGGCCGCGCCGATCCGTTCGGAGGCCAGAACAATCGCCGCCCTGAGCCTGGTCATCCCGAGCTACCGGGTGGAGACCGCGGACATCCGTCGCTACGGCCCGCTGCTGGTTCAGGCTGCCGGGCATGTGTCCGCCGGTCTCAGCCGTGCCGTCCCCAACCTCCCTACGGACTGATCGACCCCGAATCGCCCGAACCCCCGAACCCCTAGGAGACAGTGATGTCCGAATCCCGCCCCGTGCGCGCCGCCCGCGGCACCAAGTTGACCGCGAAGAGCTGGCAGACCGAGGGCCCGCTGCGGATGCTGATGAACAATCTCGACCCCGAGGTGGCCGAGCACCCGGAGAACCTGGTGGTCTACGGCGGCACGGGCAAGGCCGCCCGCAACTGGGAGGCCTATGACGCCATCGTTCGCACGCTCACCACGCTGGAAAAGGACGAGACGCTGCTGGTGCAGTCCGGCAAGCCGGTCGGCGTGTTCCGCACGCACGAGTGGGCGCCGCGGGTGCTGATCGCCAACTCCAACCTGGTCGGCGATTGGGCGACCTGGCCGGAGTTCCGCCGCCTCGAGGCCCTCGGCCTGACGATGTACGGCCAGATGACGGCGGGTTCGTGGATCTACATCGGCACCCAGGGCATCCTGCAGGGCACATATGAGACCTTCGCCGCCGTGGCCGCGAAGTTCGCCGCCCGTGAGGGCGGGCCTCACAAACACAGTGGCGGCACCCTGGCCGGCACGCTCACCCTCACCGGTGGGGCCGGCGGCATGGGCGGCGCGCAACCGCTGGCCGTGACCATGAACGGCGGCGCCGTGCTGATCGTCGACGTGGACGAGTCCCGGCTACTGCGCCGGGTCGAGCATGGCTATCTCGACGAACTGGCACCCACCCTCGACGACGCCATCGCCCGGGTACTCGCGGCGAAGAACGAGAAGCGCGCCCTCTCCGTGGGCGTGGTCGGCAACGCGGCGACCGTGTTCGCCGAGCTGCTGGAGCGGCGGGTGCCGATCGACATCGTCACCGACCAGACCAGCGCGCACGACCCTCTGGCCTACCTGCCGGAGGGTGTCACTGCGGAGGAGTGGCATGACTACGCGGCCGCGAAGCCCGAGGAGTTCACCGAGCGCGCCCGGGCATCCATGGCCAAACAGGTCACCGCGATGGTGGGCTTCCAGGATGCCGGTGCCGAGGTCTTCGACTACGGCAACTCGATCCGGGCGGAGGCGGAGCTCGGCGGCTGCGCGCGGGCGTTCGATTTTCCCGGGTTCGTGCCCGCATATATCCGCCCGCTGTTCGCCGAGGGCAAAGGCCCGTTCCGCTGGGTGGCGCTCTCGGGCGACCCGGCCGACATCGCGGCGACCGACCAGGCCATCGTGGAGCTGTTCCCCGAGGACGAGCACCTGCGCCGCTGGATCACGAAGGCGCAGAACACCGTGCACTTCGAGGGCCTGCCCGCCCGGATCTGCTGGCTCGGCTACCAGGAACGGCACCGGGCCGGCCTGAAGTTCAACGAGATGGTGGCGTCGGGCGAGCTGAGCGCGCCGATCGTGATCGGCCGCGACCACCTCGACTCCGGCTCGGTCGCCTCGCCCTACCGGGAGACCGAGGCCATGCTGGACGGGTCGGATGCGATCGCCGACTGGCCGCTGCTGAACGCGCTGCTGAACACGGCGTCGGGCGCCACCTGGGTGTCGATCCACCACGGCGGCGGCGTCGGGATCGGCCGCAGCATCCACGCCGGCCAGGTGATCGTGGCCGACGGCACCCCCCTGGCCGCCGAGAAGATCGCCCGGGTGCTCACCAACGACCCCGGCACCGGCGTGATGCGGCACGTCGACGCCGGGTATCAGCGGGCCGAGGAGGTGGCCCGGGAGCGCGGCCTGCGCGTGCCGATGTGGGAGTCGGAGTGAGTGGGGTGTGCGCATGAGCGAGCTCGCCCACGGAATGCTCGCCGGACTCGCCGAGATCGCCGACACCGGGCGGGACTCCCGCCGCGGCGGCTACTCCCGGCACCTCTGGCAGGGTGCCGACCTCGAGCTGCGGACCTGGTTCGCCCTGCGCGCCGAGCGCCTCGGGCTCAGCGTCGAGACCGACCGTAACGGCAACCTCTGGGCCTGGTGGGGAGAGCCGGGGCCGGATGCCGTGGTCACGGGCAGCCACCTGGATTCCGTTCCCGGCGGCGGCGCCTATGACGGCCCCCTCGGCGTGGTCAGTGCGCTCGAGGCCGTCGCGCGGCTGCGGGCATCCGGGTTCACGCCGTCCCGCCCCTGCGCTGTGCTCGTCTGCGCCGAGGAGGAGGGCTCCCGATTCGGGATCGCCTGCCTGGGCTCCCGGCTGCTGACCGGCGGCATCGACGCCGACCGGGCCCGCGCGCTCATCGACGCCGACGGGATCACCCTGGCCCAGGCTGCCCGCCGCGCCGGGCTCGACCCTGCGCACCTCGGCGCCGACCGGGACGCCCTGGCCCGAATCGGCCTCTTCATCGAGCTGCACGTGGAGCAGGGCCGCGGCCTGGTCGACCTCGGCCGGCCCGTGGCGGTGGCGTCGTCGATCCTCGCGCACGGGCGCTGGCGCCTCACCGTGACCGGCCAGGGCAACCACGCCGGCGCCACCCCGATGGAAGACCGCCGCGACCCGCTCGTGGCCGCTGCCCGCGCGATCGTCGCCGTGCAGGATGCCGCCGGGAACCACCCCGGCGCGCGCGCCACGGTCGGCCGCCTGGAGGTGGTGCCGGGCGGGACCAACGTGATCGCGTCATCCGTGCACGCCTGGCTCGACGCCCGCGCGCCCACCGACGCCGAGACCCGCGACCTGGTCGCCGCAATCGAGGCGGCCGTCGGCGAGGCCGCCCTGGTGAACGGATGCTCCGTGGCCGTCACCGAGGAGTCCTGGACCGGAACGGTGACGTTCGACCCCGAGCTCGTGGGACGATTCCGGTCGGTGCTCGGCGGTGACGCCCTCGTTCCGGCCCTGCCGACGGGCGCCGGGCACGATGCAGGCGTGCTCGCAGCGAGCGTGCCGAGCGCCATGCTCTTCGTGCGCAATCCCACCGGCGTCTCGCACTCCCCCGAGGAATTCGCCGAGGTGGGCGACTGCGTCGCCGGGATCGACGCCCTGGAGACCCTGCTGCGGAGCCTGCTGTGAGCGCGCGGGGGGTCGAGGCTGGGGCTGGACAGTCGGGGACACCGGTGGCCGCCTACTGGTGCGAACTGGCGCTGGTCGACGGGGCTGCCCTGCCCGGCGTGCGGCTGGAGGTGGGCACGGACGGGCGCCTTCAGGCTGTCACACCGCGCTCCGAGCCGCGGCCCGGCGACGTGCGGCTCGGCACCGTGCTGCCGGGGCTGGCCAACGCGCACTCGCACGCCTTCCACCGGGCGTTGCGGGGCCGCACCCACGACGCCGGCGGCGACTTCTGGCAGTGGCGGGAGGCCATGTACCAGGTGGCCGCCGGCCTCGACCCCAAGCGGTACTTCCTGCTGGCACGGGCGGTGTTCGCCGAGATGCTGGCCTCCGGTTTCACGGCAGTCGGCGAGTTCCACTATCTGCATCACCGGCCGGGCGGCTCCCGATACCCCGCCGAACACGCCATGGAACTGGCGTTGGCGGCCGCGGCACGGGAGGTGGGCATCCGTCTGGTGCTGCTCGACACGCTCTACCTCGACGGCGGGATCGGGATGCCCCTCACCCCCGCGCAGCGCGCCTTCGGCGACGGATCGGCGGCCGCCTGGCTGGCCCGGTGGCACTCGCTGCGCGCGGCGCTCGGCCGTGCTGCCACGGCCGATGACGGCGACGGCTCCCCTGCTGACAGCCAGGCCGACATCCAGGCCGGCACGGATGCCCGCGTCACCCTGGGCGCGGCGATCCATTCGGTGCGGGCGGTGTCCCCGACCGCGATCCGGGAGGCGCTCGCCGGGCTGCCCGATGCCGTTCCACTGCACATCCACCTGTCGGAGCAGCCTCAGGAGAACGCGGACTGCCGGGCCGCCTACGGCCGGACCCCAACCGAGGTGCTGGCCTGGATCGGGGCGCTCGCTCCGCGGCTGAGCGTCGTGCACGCCACGCACCTCACCGACGAGGATTTGGCGCTGATCGGGAC
Source organism: Cryobacterium sp. TMT2-4 (assembly GCF_004402575.1). NCBI lineage: Bacteria > Bacillati > Actinomycetota > Actinomycetes > Micrococcales > Microbacteriaceae > Cryobacterium > Cryobacterium sp. TMT2-4. The sequence goes on from NZ_SOGE01000038.1 coordinate 143,944, forward strand.
ATCCGGGGCCTCGGTTGTGATCTGCCCGACCACGGAAGCCGACCTCGGCGACGGGATCGGGCCGGCCCTGGCGTTGCAGCGGGCCGGCGCGCGGATAGCCCTCGGCTCGGACCAGAACGCCGTCATCGACCCGCTGCTCGAGATGCGCGGCCTGGAGGCCGGCGAGCGCCTGGCATCGGGCCGGCGCGGCCGGTTCACGCCCGCCGAACTGCTCGTGGCCGCTTCGGACCACGGCTATGCCGCGCTCGGACTCGGCCGGCAGCGCCTCATCCCCGGTGACCTGTGCGACCTCGTGGAGGTGGCGAGCGACAGCATCCGCACAGCCGGATCGTTGCCGGAGCAGCTGCCGCTGACCGCGACGGCCGCCGACGTGCGCCGGGTGATCGTGGGCGGACGCGTCGTCGCCGACTCCGGGGTGCTGGTGGGTGGCGCGGGCGGGCCTGGCGGGCGCCCGTCGAGCACGTTGCAACCCGAGCTGCGACCCGAGCTGCGACCCGAGATCCTGCTGCGCGACGCCCTCGCCGCGCTCGACGGCACCGCCGCGCTCGCGTCAGGAGAACGACCATGACCCCCGAACCGACCGAGCTGATCACCGGTATCCGGGAACTGACCACGCAGGCGGACGGCGCCCCGCGCCTCGCCGACGCCGCCCTCGTGATCGAGGGCGGCCGCATCGCGTGGATCGGACCGGCGTCCGCGGCACCGGCGGCCGATGTCCGCACGGATGCCGGCGGCCGGGCCGCTCTGCCCGGCTGGGTCGACAGCCACACCCACCTGGTGTTCGCGGGCGACCGGGCCGCGGAATTCGAGGCCCGGATGGGCGGGCAGCCCTACGCGGCGGGGGGAATCCTGACCACCGTGGCTGCCACTCGCGCCGCAACCGAGGCGCAGCTCACGGCCACGGCGGCCCGGCTGCGGCGAGAGGCGGAGGCGCAGGGCACCACGTTCCTCGAGAGCAAGACCGGCTACGGCCTCGACCTGGCGAGCGAGGCGCGGTCGGCTCGGGTGGCGGCATCCGTCGCCGATGTCGTCACATTCCTCGGCGCGCATATCGTGCCGCCGGGCATCGACCGGCGCGACTACCTGGACCTGGTCACCGGGCCGATGCTCGCCCTGGTGGCTCCGCACGCACAGTTCGTCGACGTGTTCTGCGAGGTCGGGGCGTTCGATGTGGCGGAGAGCCGGGAGGTGCTGCTGGCCGGCCGCGCCGCCGGCCTCGGCCTGCGCCTGCACGGCAACCAGCTGGGATTCAGCGGCGGGGTGCGCCTCGCGGTGGAGCTCGGCGCGGCGAGCGTCGACCACTGCAACCACCTCGAGCCGGCGGACCTCGACGCCCTCGCCGCCTCAGCCACCGTGGCCACCCTCCTGCCCGCCTGCGACCTCTCCACGCGGCAGCCGTTCCCGCCGGCCCGGCGGCTGCTCGACGCCGGCGCGAGCATCGCCCTGGCCACCAACTGCAATCCGGGCAGCTCCTACACGACGTCGATGGCGTTCTGCGTGGCCACCGCGGTGCTGCAAATGGGTCTGACGATCGAGGAGGCGGTGTGGGCGGCGACCCGCGGCGGAGCCCGGGCTCTCGGCCGCGACACGGGAACGGACGCGGTCGGAGCCCTGCGCGTGGGCGGGCGGGCCGACCTGCAGGTGCTTGACGCGCCATCCGTCGCTCATCTCGCCTACCGCCCAGGCGTGCCGCTGACCTGGGCGGTCTGGCGGCAGGGTGTGCGGGCCGGCCGCCGCGGCCCATCACCGCTCCCGGCCTGACCGAGGGATTCCCGCCTCGCGCCCTCACTCTCCCCTCTCCCTCGCCGTCATCCTCCAACCCACCCCGTCGCGCATGACTCCTGCACATTGCTCAATCACTCATCGGGCACCCCCGGAATTCCGCGGATGTCCGGCGCCGGTCCCGAGAAATCGCAGGAGTTATGCACGCGAGGCATCGAAGACCACCTCCCGGGCCAGGACACTCCGTCGCCGGACAGCCATCCAGCCGACGTCCAGGCAGCTCGCCGGCCGGCCAGGAGCCCACCCGCCCGTGGCCAACTCAGGAGAATGGCTGGCTTCGTCACCACGCCCCCTGCAATTCCGCGGCACCGCCACGCGATCAGCAGCCGACTCGCCGGATCTCCTGAGTTAGCCACACGCAGGAGGAGCCGACGCAGCGGCGCGGCCCGGGTGGAGTCCTCGAACGGCTTTAGAATGACCGGCATGGACGTTTATACCTGGCTCAACCTGGCGCTCGTGCTGCTGTTCGTGCTCATCGGCGGCGTGTTCGCAGCGACCGAGTTGGCGTTGGTGTCCCTGCGCGAGAGCCAGCTGCGCGCGCTGGAACGCGAAAGCACCCGTGGCAAAACGGTCGCCCACCTGGCCCGGGACCCGAACCGGTTTCTGGCGGCCGTGCAGATCGGCGTCACCGTCGCCGGATTCCTGTCCGCCGCCTACGGTGCCTCCACGCTGGCGCCCGACCTCGCTCCACTGCTGGTGGTACTCGGGCTGTCGAAAGGCGCCGCGGACACGCTTGCCCTGGTCGGTCTGACGCTCCTCGTCGCCTACCTCTCCCTGGTGTTGGGGGAACTCGTGCCGAAGCGATTCGCGCTGCAGAAGGCCAGCAGCTTCGCGCTCGCGCTCGCGCCACCGCTCCAGGTCTTCGCGACCCTGATGCGCCCCGTGATCTGGCTGCTGTCCGTCTCGACGAACGCCGTTGTGCGGCTCCTGGGCGGAGACCCGCACGCCCGGAGCGAGCTCGTGTCTGATGAGGAGTTGCGCGACCTCGTCGACGCACACGAGGGCCTCGAGGTCGAGGAACGGCACATCCTGAGTGAAGTGCTCGACGCCACCAACCGGCTGGTCAAGGAGGTGATGCGCCATCGCGGAGACGTCGACTTCCTGGTCGGCACGCAGACGATTCCCGCCGCCCTGGAGGAGATCCGGTCGCTGCCGCACTCGCGCTACCCGGTGATCGGCCGCTCAATCGACGAGGTGCTGGGCTTCGTACACGTGCGCGATCTCCTGGACCCCGACGCCCACCCCGGCGCGACGACCGTAGCCGAGGTGGTGCGGGCCATCGTCTTCCTTCCCGGCACCAATCGCATCCTGCCGGCCATGACCCAGCTGCGCCGTGCCGGCGTGCACATCGCGATCGTCGTCGACGAATACGGCGGCACCGACGGTATCGTGACTCTCGAGGATCTCGTTGAGGAGCTCGTGGGTGAGATCCACGACGAATACGACCTGCCTGTGCCCGAGGGACACTCCGACGAGAACGGCCAGGCCCGGCTGGCGGATGGCGGCCTGAATATCGAAGACTTCACGGATGCCACAGGAGTCGAACTCGAGGACGGCCCCTATGAGACCGCGGCCGGCTTCGTGACCTACCGGCTCGGACGCATGCCCCAGGTGGGCGACACCGTCTCGGCCGGGGACTACCAGTTGCGGGTCGCCGCTCTCGACGGGCTGCGCGTCAGCGTCATCGAGGTCGGTGCCGGCTGAGCGAGGACTCCGCGTGACCACTGCGCCTGGCCACACCGCCTGACCGCTCATGGGGCCGCTTCCCTTCAGGAAAGAGCGGCGCGCCGGCTTTCCAGCCGCAGTTCGAGTTCGCTCATCACCAGAGCGGCAAGGTCGGTGAGGATGCGGAGCTCGGGCGCGGTGATGGCGCGCGGTCGGAAGTCGATAACGCACAGGGTGCCGAGGTTGTAACCGTTCCGGGTCGTCAGGGGTACTCCGGCATAAAACTGCAGGCCGAATTCCTCGGCCACGAGTGGGTTTGCGAGCGCGCGCGGGTCGGTGCGGGCATCCTCTACCACCCAGGGTCCCTCGGACATGATGGCCGAGGCACAGAGGCCCGGATCGCGGGGGATCTCCTCGAGGTCGAGGCCGTGATGCGATTTGAACCAGATACGGTCGGTGTCGACGATACTGACGATCGCGATCGGCACATCGCACAACCGGGCGGCGAGCGCGGCAATCCGGTCGAAGGCGCCGTCGGCGGGAGTGTCGAGAATGTCGAGGCGCGCGACCTCGTGCAGCCGTGCGGGTTCGTCGCTGACGAGGTGATCCACGGCACTACGATGGCGGCCGGTTTCCGCGATAACAGCCTGGTGCAGAGCGAGCACCACCTCCGCGGTCGGCGGGCGCTGCTCCGGCTTGCGGGCCAGCATGGTCGACAGAAGGTGCCGCCACTCCGGGGCGAGTTCCTGCGGGATGGCAGGGTCGCGCTGGAGTCTGGCCAGGGCCGACGGGATCGGCTCCCCGGGGAACGCCGTCTCACCGGTGAAGCATTCCAGGAGCACGAGCCCCAACGCATAGATGTCGCTCGCCGGGCCGAGGTTCTCTCCCCGGGCCTGCTCCGGACTGAGATAGGCGGCCGTGCCCGTCGTCATCCCCTGGGTGGTCACCCGCGCGCTGTCCGGGAACAGGGCGATGCCGAAATCGGTCAGCCGCGCGCGCGCTCGGGAATCCGAGCTGTATTCCGCAAGGAGGATGTTCGCCGGTTTGATATCACGGTGGATGACGCCGCGCCCGTGGATGTAGTCGAGCCCCTCCGCCAGGTCGTAACCGATCTGGGCGATGTGCCGCGTCGACATCGGATCCCGGTCGAGTCGCTGACGCAGGTTGATGCCGTCCACGAGCTCCATCACGAGGAAGATCTGCGGGTGGTCCGCCTCGGTCCGGTCCACACCGACGTCGAACAGGGTGACAATGCTGTGGTGGTTCAGGCTTGCCAGCACGTTGATCTCGGCTTGCTGGCGCTGAATATTGGGCACGTCGGTGGCGCGAAGTTCGAAGATCTTGATCGCCACGTCCCGACCCAGACGCTCGTCGGTGGCCCGGTAGACCGAGGCCATTCCGCCGCGGCCGATCAGGTCCTTAACCCGGTAGCGTGCGTCCAGGAACTTCGGAAATTGCGTGGTCATCAGACCCCCCCTTTGGAAATGAGTCTAGGTCAGCTTCGCGGGGGATGTTACATATCTTTGGCCCGCGCCCGTGTCCCTGGGCGACAACGCCCAGGCAGTGTGAAACTGGGGCTATGACGGTGATGCGGGGTCTAGGGCGGTCAATGGCAGTCGGACTGGGGTGCGCGGCGGCGTTGGTGCTGGCCGGATGCGCGGGGCCGGGTTCACCCCCGACCGGCGATGTCTCGCCGCCCGGTTCGACCCCGACGGCAGCTTCGACCCCGACCTCCCCAGCCACGCAGTCCTCGACACCCGCTCCCGCCGATTCGGCCTCCGCCGGCACCTGCGGTTCGAACCAACTGGCGCTGTCGCTGCAGTCGAGGCCTCAGGACAGCGGCATGGGCAACTTCTACTGGGACCTGCGCCTCACGAACACCGGCCCGGCGGCGTGCACGGTCGAGGGCTACCCGGTGACGACTCTGGTCGGCGCGGCCCCGAATGTGCCGGTCGGGTCCGCTTCCGACACCGAGCCGGGACGCTGGTACCCGGTGGCGGTCCTCGCGTTGGCGCCCGGGACATCCGCGTACAGCCTGCTGCACCTCGGCCAAGCCGGCGCGTACGGCTGTCCCCTCGTGCCGGTCGGCGCCCTCGACGTGACGCTGCCCGGCTGGGACACCGCGAGCCGGGTGGCCACTCCGAACCCGATCGAGGGCTGTGACGACGACAGCACCGTGCTCGTGCGCACCGGCCCGCTGGCCCCGGCCCCGGTCAGCTTCTAGAGCCGGGCCGGCTTCGGCCGCACGGTGGCCAACTCAGGAGATCCGGGGCAGGCCGCGGCATCCGTTGCCTGATTCCGGGGGCAGGGGCTGCAGCCGACACCGGTTTTCCTGAGTTAGCCGCAGCGTTGCGTGCATAACCCCGGCGGATGCGCGCCGCTCGGCCCGGCGGATGCGCGGAAACATGCGGCCGTTCGCCGCGCGGCTCACACTGTGCAGAAGTCAGGCACGGGACACGTCGGAGATGGCGCCGGCGGATGCGCGCAGCTCGCGCCGCTCGGCCCGGCGCTCCCGGCCGCCCTCGACCAGGAAGTACAGCACGGGCAGCACCACCAGGGTCAGCACGGTCGAGGAGACCAGCCCGCCGATGACAACGAGGGCCAGCGGCTGCGAGATGAAACCACCCGTTCCGGTGAGGCCGACCGCCATCGGCAGCAGCGCGAATATCGTGGCGAGCGCGGTCATCAGGATCGGGCGCAGACGACGGGACGCACCGTTGACCAGCGCCTCCCGCACCGACTGCCCGCGACGCCGGTACTGGTTGACCAGGTCGATCAGCACGATGGCGTTGGTCACGACGATGCCGATCAGCATCAGCACGCCGATCAGCGAGGGCACACCCAGCGGGATGCCGGTGATCACCTGCAGGGCGATCGCGCCGGTCGCCGCGAACGGCACCGACACCAGCAGCAGCAGTGGCTGCAGCAGCGACCGGAAGGTCGCCACCATCACGATGTAGACGATCAGGATGGCGATCAGCAGCGCGAGCCCGAGCTGCGCGAACGCCTCGGTCTGGTCGGCGGTGACCCCGCCGAGGGTCGCCGTCGCGCCCTCCGGCAAAGCGGTGTCGGCCAGGGCTGCCGTCATCTGCGCGTTGGCCGCACCCAGGTCGTCGATGCTGGGGGTGGCGGACACGGTCGCCGTGCGCAGCCCCTTCGTCGTGGTGAGGGTGGACGGACCCTCGACCTGCTCGACCGTGGCCAGGGTGTCCAGGGCAACCGGTCCGGCCAGGGTCGGGATACTCAGGGCCGCGAGCTCGGCCGTCGTCGTCGGCGGCGCCTCGGACTGCAGGTAGACCGACAGGGTCGTCTCGTCGATCACGATGGATCCGATCACGCTCGGCTGCATGGCCTGCGACACCAGTGCGCCCAGGGCGAGCTCGCTCAGGCCCACGGCACCCGCGGCATCCCGGTCGACGGTCACCGCGATGTAGGGGCGTGAGGCCGCCAGATTGCTTGAGCTCTCCTTGATCGCGTCGAGGTCCTCCACGGAGGCGAGCACCGCGTCGGTGGCCCTCTGCAGGTCGGCGTTCGTCGCCGCGGTCACATCCACGGCGATATCGGATGTCCCGCCGAACCCTCCGCCGGACGAGATCGAGAATTCTCCGCTTCCGTTCAGGGCCGTGAGCTGGTCTCGCACGACATCCTGAACCTCGTCGGGGTTGGCCTCCCCGTCGGTGGTGATCGAGTAGGTCACGGTGTTTGACGACACGCCGCCGCCGAATGCGGCCAGGGCGTTGCCGCCACCGATGGAGACCTGCACGATTTCGACGCCGTCGGTGCCGCGAAGGGACTTCTCGGCGGCCGTGGAGGCGTCGTCCTGAGCTGCGAGGCTGGTGCCCACCGGCAGTGTCTGGGTGACTTGGAAGGTGGTCTGCCCGGTCGAGCCGAGGAAGTTGATCTTCATATAGGGAACCAGGGCCACCGTGCCGCCCAGGACGAGCACCGCGACCAGGAGTGTCGCGACGGCGTGGTTCAGGGTCCAGCGGATGACCGGGAGGTAGCCGGTCTGAAGGCGGCTCGGGCGCTCCTCGGGCGGGGCGTCCGCGCTGCCGTTGTGGCGGGTGCGGCGCGAGGTCGTGGGCTCGACGCTGACGGTGGGCGGGCCTGTCGAGATCGGCGAGCCTGTCGAAACCTCCGCAGTAAGGGCCAGGGGGGTTTCGACGAGCTCAACCACCGGGGCGGGCGCGACCGCCCTGGCCGGCCGCAGGAACCAGTATGCGAGCACGGGCACGATGGTCAGAGACACCAGCAGCGACGCGAGCAGGGCGATCGAGACGGTTAGCGCGAACGGCCGGAACAGTTCCCCGGTCGAGCCGCCGACGAACGCGATCGGCAGGAACACGGTGACGGTGGTGATGGTGGATGCCGTGATCGCCCCGGCCACCTCGCGCACCGCGCGCACGATGGTCGCGGCGCGGTCGGCGCCCTCGACCAGGTTGCGGGTGATGTTCTCGATCACCACGATGGAGTCGTCTACGACGCGCCCTATCGCGATGGTGAGGGCGCCGAGGGTGAGGATGTTCAGCGAATAGCCCACGCCCTGCAGGCCGATGAAGGTGATCAGCACCGAGGTCGGGATCGAGATCGCCGTGACCAGGGTCGCCCGCACCGAGAGCAGGAACACGAGGATCACGAGAACGGCGAAGATCAGTCCGAGCAGGCCCTCTTCGGTGAGCGCGTCGATCGATTCCTGGATGAACGGAGCCTGGTCGAAGACGACCGTGAAGGTCGCGCCGGGGACCGCCGCCTCCAGCTGGGGCAGGATCGCGCGCACGGCCTCGGACACGTCGACCGTGTTCGCTGCGGGCACCTTGGTGACCGCGATGGTCAGGGCCGGCTGCCCGTCGACACGGGAGATGCTCGCGACCGGGTTCTCGCCGAGGGCGACGTTGGCGACGTCGCCGATGGTGGTCAGACCCGCGCCGGGCACCGGGGCGAGGATCGGAAGCGCCGCGATGTCCTCGGCCTCGCCGAGCTTCGAGCCGGTCTGCACCGAGAGGGTGGTGTCGTCTTCGGTCAGCGAACCGGCCGGGATCAGCGACCCGTTCTGTTCCAGCGCACTGCGGATGCCCTGGCTGGTCAGGCCGCGTTCGGCCAGCTTCGCGGCATCCGGCGTGATGGCCACGCGGCGGCCGACGTCGCCGACCAGGGCTGCCTCGCGCACGCCCTGCACATCACGGATGTCGCCCAGTACGCTGCGCTTGAGGTCGTCGGCGAGGGTGTCGCGGTCGCCGCCGGACACGGCGAGGGAGAGCACCGGGAAGTCGTCGATGCTGCCGGAGAGCACCTGCGGGTCGAGGTTCTCAGGCATGGTCGACTTGATGCGGTTGATGGCCTGGCTGATGCGCGATTCGGCCTTGACCAGGTCGGTGCCGTAGGTGAACGTGGCGCTGACCAGCGACGCGTTGGTGCTGCTGGTCGTCGAGGTGGATTCGAGCCCGGGGATGCCCTGGATCGCCGTCTCGATCGGCGTCGACACGTCGTCGTTGACGACCTCGGGCGAGGCGCCCGGGTAGCTCGTCGAGACCACCAGTTGCGGCAGCTGCAGGGAAGGGATCAGCTCCTGCTTGAGGCTGGTCAGGGCGAGGCTGCCGAAAACGGCGACGACGATGGTGATCAGCGCGATCAGCGCCCGGTTCTTCATGCTCAAGACAGCGAGAAAATGCACCCGTTCAGTATCTCATTGCAGGGTGTGCAGACTTCCCTGCCCGGGGCATCCGTCGGGCCGAGGCAGGCGGAGGGGCGTACCCTCGGCCGCAAGACGCACCATCAACCCGAACGACAAGGAGCAATTATGTCTGTGGCACGCGTAACAACACTCAGCATCCGGTCCGACAGATCCTTCGAGGATGCCGTCGCCGTCGGCATCGCCCGGGCGAGCAAGACCCTGCGCGGGGTCTCCGGCGCCTGGGTCAAGGAACAGAAGGTGGAGGTGACAGACGGTGAGATTACCTCGTACGACGTCGTGATCGAAGTCACCTTCGTTCTCGACGACTAGGCACGGTCTGCGCACGAGCGGCCGGCCCGACAGGTCGCCGGCGGCGCGGAAGGCGGCATCCGCGACGCCGGGCCGGGTCGGCCTGGCAACTTGATAACGGGCCGATAGTGCAATTGGATGGACTTCCATGACCCGTCGCCTCGTCCAGCTCCTCATCGGCCTCTTCCTCTACGGCTTGGGGATCGCGCTGATTGTGCGCGGCGAGATCGGCGTGGCCCCGTGGGACGTCCTCACCCAGGGCATATCCGGCCGCACCGGCCTCGGTTTTGGGTTGGTCACCATCCTGATCAGCGGCGTCGTGCTGCTGCTCTGGATCCCGCTGCGCCAGAAGCCGGGCGTGGGCACCGTGCTGAACGCCCTGCTCGTCGGGCCGGCGGCGGATGTCGGCCTCTGGCTGATCCCGACGGGGCAGGATTTGTGGGTGCGCATCCTGCTGTTCGCTGCCGGGCTTCTGGTGCTGGCGATCGCTACCGGCCTCTATATCGGCGCGCATTTCGGCCCCGGCCCGCGCGACGGGCTGATGACGGGCCTGCACCAGCGCACCGGCTGGCGCATCTGGATCGTGCGCACGGGCATCGAGGTGACCGTGCTCAGCATCGGCTGGGCGCTCGGCGGCAACGTGGGCATCGGCACGGTGCTCTTCGCCGTGCTCGTCGGCCCGCTCTGCCACTGGACGATCCCGTTCTTCGCGATCACCCTGCCCCAGAACGACGACGCCCGGCTCGAGGAGACCCTCGAGGGTTCCGTGCCGCCCTCCGAGCCCTCGATCGACAGCCCCGCGAACTGACTCCGGCGCCGAATCGGGCTTTCACCCGCCAATACATTGTTGAACAATCTGTGGAAGTGGTGCATCCTTAACCAAACTTCCACGGACGGAGACCCGGATGTCCAGCATCGATTCAGACAGCATCGATCTAAACAGTGATGTCGGGGAATCCTTCGGCAACTGGTCCTTCGGCGACGACGCAGCGATCATCTCCTCCGTCTCCAGCGTGAACGTGGCCTGCGCCTTCCACGCCGGGGATCCGAGCACGATCCGCGCCACCTGCACCGCCGCCGCCGCAGCCGGCGTGACGGTCGGCGCGCACCCGGGCTACCGGGACCTGGCCGGCTTCGGCCGCCGGTTCATCGACATGGAGCCCGGTCACCTCACCGACGAGGTGATCTACCAGATCGGCGCGCTGCAGGCCCTGGCCGCGGTCGCCGGAACCCGGGTCAGCTACGTCAAACCGCACGGCGCCCTCTACAACACCATCGCGCACGACGAGGTGCAGGCGCAGGCCGTCGTCGACGCGATCCGCGCCGTCGACCCGAGCCTGCCCGTGATGGTGCTGCCCGATTCCGAGATCCAGCGCCTCGCCGACGCGGCGGGGCTCCGCACGGTCGTGGAGGCTTTCGCCGACCGCGCCTACAACTCCGACGGCTCTTTGGTCTCGCGGTCCCGGCCCGGCGCCGTGCTGCTGCACCCCGACGCTGTCACCGAGCAGGCGCTCCGCCTGGCCGGTGACCGCCAGGTGCGCACGGTCGACGGCAGCCTCCTCACGGTGACGGCCGAAAGCATCTGCCTGCACGGCGACACCCCCGGCGCGGTCGCGCTGGTCGGTGCGGTGCGCTCCGCGCTGCAGGATGCCGGAATCCGCATTCGAAGCTTCGTCTAGCCCCGTGTCCGATCCCGTTCGCATCATCCGAGCCGTCGGCGACCGCGCCGTGCTGGTCGGACTGCCCAGCCTGGCCGACGTGCTCGACCTGCAGGCACACCTGCAGCGGCATCCGTTGGCCGGGCAGCTCGACGTGCTCGCCGCCGCGGAAACCGTGCTGATCACCGGCGTCTCCGCCTCCGCCGCACGGGGATTCGCCGACGCCCTGCGGCAGCTGCAGGTGCTGCCGGCCGCCCCCGCAAACGCCGCGCTCGTGCGGATCGACACCGTCTACGACGGGGAAGACCTCGCCGACGTCGCCGCGCACACCGGCCTCAGCAGCGAGGGCGTCATCGCCGCGCACACCGGCCAGGACTGGACCGCCGCGTTCGGCGGCTTCGCCCCCGGCTTCCTCTACCTCACCGGCGCGAGCGCCGTGCTGACCGTGCCCCGGCGCAGCTCGCCGCGCAGCTCGGTGCCCACCGGCTCCGTGGCCGTGGCCGGCGACTACTCCGCCGTCTACCCCCGCGCCTCCCCCGGCGGCTGGCAGCTGCTCGGCCGCACGGACGCCCTGCTCTGGGACCTGAAGCGTTCGCAGCCGGCCCTGATCCGCCCGGGTGACCGGGTGCGGTTCCGCGCGGTGCGCGAGCAGGTCGCCGCCGCGGGGGTCCTCGTCCCGGAGACCGCAGTCGCGGTTGGGACTCCGGCAGCGGCGGCCACTCCCGATGTCGCGGCAACCGCGGCCCCCACCCCCGCCACCGGCATCCGCGTGCTCTCCCCCGGCGCGCAGACGACCGTGCAGGACCTCGGCCGCCCCGGCTACGCCGACCAGGGCGTGACCGCGTCCGGCGCACTCGACCGTGGCGCCCTGCGGCGCGCCAACCGGGTCGTTGGAAATCCCGCCACGGCCGCCGTGCTCGAGAACGCCCTCGGCGGCCTGTCCCTGACCGCGCTGGCAGACCAGGTGCTCGCCGTCACCGGTGCCGTTCTGCCGCTCACGGTGACGGATGCCGTCGGCCGCCACCGCGAGCTGCCGATGGATTCCGCCGTCTCCCTTTTCGCCGGGCAGACCCTGTCGCTCGGAGCCCCCCGCTCGGGCGTGCGCAGCTACCTGGCCTTTCGCGGCGGCATCGACGTGGACCCGGTGCTCGGCAGCCGGTCCACCGACACCCTCAGCGGCATCGGTCCGGCCCCGCTGACCTCGGGCACCGTGCTCCGGATGCTGCCGCCCGCCCCCGGCAGCGCCGTGCACCACCCCGAGACCCCGCCGCCGGCCCCGGCCGAGGTCACCGTGCTGCGCTTCGTGCCGGGACCCCGCGCGGACTGGTTCGAGCCGGCATCCGTCGACCGGTTCGGCGACGCGGAGTGGACCGTCACCCATCAGTCGAACCGGATCGGCCTGCGGCTGGCCGGTGAGCCGCTCGCCCGGTCGCGGCCGGGCGAGCTGGCCAGCGAGGGTACGGCCCGCGGGGCCATCCAGGTGCCGCCGTCGGGCTTGCCGGTTTTGTTCCTCGCGGACCACCCGGTCACCGGCGGCTACCCCGTGATCGGCGTCGTGCTCACCGAGGACCTCGACCTCGCGGCACAGTTGCCGACGGGTGCGCGCATCCGTTTCACGCCCGTGCCTGCCGAGCCCCTTCCAGCCGAGCCCGTCCCCGCCTCCCCCTGATACCCGCCCTCACGCGCTACGCGGTTGCTGCGCCGCTGCGCTGCCGGCACGCCACGCGCGGAGCGGCGCAGCCCCCGCGCGTGCCCCAAACACCCCCCGAACACACGCCCCGAATGAGAGCTGAACTATGCAGAAAGTTCTGATCGCCAACCGCGGCGAGATCGCCGTGCGCATCGCTCGCGCCTGCGACGACGCGGGCCTTGACTCCGTGGCCGTCTACGCGGACGTCGACGCCGACGGCCTGCACGTCTCGGCCGCCACGGAGGCCTGGGCACTTGGCGGCGACAGCCCGACCGACAGCTACCTCAACGTGGCCAAGCTGCTGCGCATCGCCCAGAATTCCGGCGCCGACGCCGTGCACCCGGGCTACGGCTTCCTCTCGGAGAACGCCGATTTTGCTCAGGCCGTGATTGACGCGGGACTCCTCTGGATCGGTCCGACGCCCGCCGCGATCCGGGTGCTGGGCAACAAAGTCTCCGCCCGTGAGATCGCCATCCGGGTGGGAGCTCCCCTGGTCGCCGGGTCCGAGGGCACCGTGGAGACCGCCGCCGAGGTGCGCGCCTTCGCCATGGAGCACGGCCTGCCGGTGGCCATCAAGGCGGCGTTCGGCGGCGGCGGCCGCGGCCTCAAGGTCGTCTGGGACATGGATGCGATCGAGGAGTCCTTTGATTCGGCCGTGCGCGAGTCGACGGCCGCCTTCGGCCGCGGCGAGTGCTTCGTCGAGAGGTTCCTGCACAAACCCCGCCACGTGGAGGCGCAGATCCTCGCCGACACCCACGGCAACGTGATCGTCGTGGGCACCCGCGACTGCTCGCTGCAGCGCCGCAACCAGAAGCTCGTCGAAGAGGCGCCCGCGCCGTTCCTCACCCCTGCGCAGAAAAACCAGATCTATTCCTCGGCCAAGGCCATCTGCCGGGCCGCCGGCTACACCGGCGCGGGCACCGTGGAGTACCTGCTCGCGCAGGACGGCACCATCTCGTTCCTCGAGGTGAACACCCGGCTGCAGGTCGAGCATCCGATCACCGAGGAGACCAGCGGCATCGACCTGGTACTGGCGCAGCTGCAGATCGCAGCCGGCGGGCCCGTTCCCATCTTCACCGACCCCGAACCGCGGGGGCACTCGTTCGAGTTCCGAATCAACGCCGAAGACGTGGGGCGCGGGTTCCTGCCGTGCCCCGGGACCGTGGCGACCTTTACCGTGCCGACCGGGCCGGGCATCCGGGTCGATTCCGGGGTCAGGGCAGGCGGCATCGTGCCGGACCGGTTCGACTCCCTGCTCGCCAAGCTGATCGTCACCGGCGCCGACCGGCAGCAGGCCCTGGCCCGCGCCCGCCGAGCCCTTGCCGAGTTCGAGATCACCGGCCTGCCCACCGTGCTGCCGTTCCACCGTGCCGTGGTCACTTCGACGGCATTCACCGCGCCCGACCACCTCGACGTGCACACCGGCTGGATCCAGGCCGACTTCTCCGAAGAACTGCCCAGCGACCCCCAGTTCAATCCCGTGCCGCCGGAGGCCGCCCGCCACACCATCACCATCGAGGTCGACGGGCGACGGATGGCGCTCGGCCTGCCTGCCGCCCTCCTCGACAGTCTCCTTCGCGGGCTGGGCGGCGCGGCCGGTGCGGCCGCTGTCACCGCTGCCGACGGCCTTCCCACCGGGGTCCACTCGGCCCCCGCCGCAGACCCGGCCACCCTCCGGGCCAGCATGGGCGGCTCGGTCGTGAAGTGGATGGCCCCATCCGGTGCGCTCGTGGCCGCAGGCGACCCGGTGCTCGTACTCGAGGCCATGAAGATGGAGTCGATCGTGGTGGCGCACCGCAGCGGAATCCTGCGGGAGCAGCTGGTTCAGCCCGGCGACACGGTGGCGGTGGACAGCGCGGTCGCCTCGATCGGGGACTGAGCGTATCCGTCGCCCGGTTCCGGCTGCCCGCCGGAACCGCCGGAACACCCCGCCCGTCCTCGGGCCGCCGCTCCGACCGGGCGGTATCGTGGGCACCATGACCCTCGCCGAGACCCTCGCCGACCTGCGTCACCGCACCGCGTCGGCGCGTCATGCCGAGACCGGCCAGTGGGTGTCGGGGGTGCTTCGCGAGCGGATCGCGGCCGGCCACCTGCCGCCCGGCACGAAGCTCCCCGAGGAGCCGCTCTGCGACGCGCTCGGCGTCTCGCGCAACACCCTCCGCGAGGCCTTCGCGACGCTCAGCGCCGAACGGGTGGTCACCCGCATCCCGAACAAGGGCGTCTTCGTCGCCCGGCCCACCGCAGACGACATTCGGGAGATCTACCGGGTGCGGCGCTACCTCGAGCCGGGTGCCCTGGCATTCACACCGGCCGAGGAGCTCACCCCGGCGAGGCTGGACGGACTGCGCCAGGCCGTCGCGAGCGCGCGGAAGGCCCGCGAGGCCGGATCGGTCCCGGGCATGGCCGGTGCCAACCAGGAGTTCCACGCCGGTGTCGTGGCCCTGGCCGGCAGCGACCGCCTCAATTTGCTGATGGCGCAGGTGCTCGCCGAGATGCGCCTGGTCTTCCATTCGATGGGCGAGGAGGCCACCTTCCACGCGCCCTATGTCGACGACAACGCCCGCATCGTCGAGCTGCTGGCGGCCGGCCGGTCGACGGATGCCGCGGCCCTGCTCACCGGCTACCTGCAGCGCGCCGAGGCCCAGCTGCTGTCGATCGTGGCCGAGTCCGTCCGCTAGCCGGCGGTATCCGGCACGGCTGCCCGGCCCCGCTCCCCTCAGCTGCCTGCATGCGGCTGTGCTGCGCGTCCGCGCTGTTCCTCCGCGCTGTTCCTCCGCGCTGCGCTGGTTTGTGGCTAACTCAGGAGATCCCGCCGGGCCGCGCACCGCAGCCGCGGACCAGTGCGGCGGCCAGCACCAGCCGGTGACCACGCAAACAAAACTCCTGAGTTAGCCACAGAGGCGGGCGATCAAGCAGGCAGCGGGGTGGATGTCGGCGACGGAGAAAGGGGGCACCGGGTCGGCGGACAGCAGCGAGAAATGGAGGCCTTCGGGGGCCGTCGGGAGTCTCAAGGGGTCTTCGGGAGTCTCAAGGGGCCTTCGGGAGGCCTTCGGGGGTCTTCGGGGGCCGTCGGAGCGGCGGCGCGCGGCGGGCCGTGCAGGGTGGGGGTCGGGGACATCCGTCAGCCCCAAAGCGTCGCGAGTCCGCCGAGGGACTGATAGCCGAGGAACAGCGTCAGCAGCCAGGCCAGCACGCCGATGCCCAGCAGCCACTTCGGGTAGACGTAGCCGCCGAGCAGGTCGCGGCGGCGCCAGGCCACCCAGAGGATGACAGCGAAGCCGAACGGGAGGATCAGCCCGTTGACCGCGCCGGCCATGATCAGAAGCGTGGCCGGGGCCTGGCCGAGCAGCGTGTAGACCAACGTTGACACGGCGATGAAGACGACGGTGGCGATGCTGCGGGTGCGGGGCGAGGTCTGTGAAGTGGTCACGAACGAGATCGAGGTGTACGCCGCCCCGATCACCGAGGTGATGGCCGCGGCCCAGAGCACGATGCCGAAAAGTTTGAACCCGATCTCGCCGGCTGCGGCCTGGAAGGCCTCCGCGGGTTGATTGTCGCTGGTCAGGTCCACGCCCCCGGCGACCACGCCGAGGATGGCGAGGAACAGGAGCACCCGGATCACGCCGGTGATGATGATGCCCAGCACCGAACTGCGGGTGATCTCGGTGATCTGGGCCCGTCCGGTCACGCCGGCGTCAATCATCCGGTGCGCGCCGGCGTAGGTGATGTAGCCGCCGATCGTGCCGCCGATCAGGGTGGTGATGATGAGGACGTCGATGTCGTCGGGCAGCACCGCGTTCTTGACCGCGAGGCCGAGGGGCGGATTCGACGCGATCGCCACGTAGGCGATCAGCACGATCATCACGGCCCCGAGTACGACGACGACCTTGTCCAGCGCGAGCCCGGCCCGTTTGCTGAGGAAGATCGCGATCGCGACGGCCGCCGAGAGGATGCCGCCGAGCTTGGCGTCCAGGCCGAAGAGCACGTTGACACCCAGGCCGGAACCGGCGATGTTGCCGATGTTGAACACGAGCCCGCCGAGGCAGATCAGCGCGGCCAGGAACCAGCCGGCGCCGGGCAGCACGGTGTTGGCCAGTTCCTGCGCTCGCTTACCGCTGACGCCGATTACCCGCCAGACGTTCAGCTGCACCGCGATGTCGACCAGGATCGAGACCAGGATGGCGAAGGCGAAGGCTGCGCCGAGCTGCACCGTGAAGCTTGTGGTCTGCACGATGAAGCCGGGTCCGACGGCGCTGGTCGCCATCAGGAACATGGCTCCGAGGAGCGCGCTACGCTGCGCCCGGCGCGGGCCGCGCAGCTTCTTCTTCACGCCTGCGGTTTTCGCTCGAATCCTGGCGCGGACGACGTTGAAAACCATGGGGCGCTCACTTCTCGGAAGGTCAGCACCGGCGGTCACTGATGTCGAGCCAGCCTACATATTGTTCAACAATCAGCACAACCATGAGGCCCACATGGACTCCCCCGGCCGGCGGGGTGCAGCGGGGCAGGGACAACGATGGGGCCGAGGCAGGGTTCGGGCGGGATCGCCGGGCGCGCGGACTACCCGCAGAAATCGGCGATCGTGCGGGTCAGAATCTCGGTGAGCGCGTCGACGGATGCCGCGTCCGCCCACTCAGCGTCGGCGTGCGCTCCGCCACCGTCCACGCCCACGACGAGGCAGGGAATGCCGGCCTCGTGCAGCAGCCCGGCGTCGGTCCAGAACGGCTCGCCGCGGACATCCGGCCGGCGTCCGAGCACCTCCGTCGCACGTTCGGTCACCAGACGCACGATCGGCCACTCCGGATCGGCCTCGAACGCCGCACGCGCCACGAGCCGCGTCAGCCGGAAGCGGAACCCGGCGACGACGTCGGCGAGCCGCTCCAGCAGCGCCCGGAGCTCGGCCTCGACCCGGTCGGGGCTCTGGCCGGGCAACATGCGCCGCTCGATCGTGAGCGTGCAGGCGGCGGCGACGGTGGCGGCATCCGAACCCCCGGCGATGGTCGACACGCGCACGGTCCCGTGGCCGAGCAGCGGATGCGCCGGCGCCGCCTCGATGTCGGCCCGGAGCTCATCGAGGGCGCGCAGCACCAGCCCGGCGTGCACGATGGCGTCGATGCCGCGCTCCGGCTGGGATCCGTGGGCGGCGAGCCCGGTGAGCTCCACCTCGAACCAGGCGAAACCGCGATGGGCGAGCGTGAGGCACAGCTCGCTCGGCTCGGCGACGATCGCCGCGTCGGCGCGGAAGCTGCGCAGCACCTCCATGGTGCCGAGGCTGCCGAACTCCTCGTCCGCCACGAGGGTGACGATGACGTCTCCGGCGAGAACGGATGCCCCGGCCGGCCCGGCCGCATGGGCCCCGGTTCCCCCGACTCCCGTCGCCCGCGCCGCCGCGACCAGGATCGCCGCGACGCCGCCCTTCATATCGAAGGCTCCCCGGCCGATGACGCGACCGTCCCGGAGCTCGCCCGCGAACGGATCCCCGGCGTAACCGCCGACGCCGACGGTGTCGAGGTGCCCGTTGAGCATCAGGGAGCGCCCTCCCCCGGTGCCGCGCCGGATGCCGACGATCGTAGGCCGCCCGGGATGCTCCTCGAGGCGGTGCACCTCGAACCCCCGCGCGGTGAGCCAGTCTGCGCACCAAGCTGCGATCATCCGTTCGCCTGCAGCCTCCGGCACCAGGTCGGAGTTGACGGAATCGATGCCGATGAGCCTCTGCACCACGCCCACCGCTTCGCTCTCTGAATGCACACCCTCAACCTAGCGGCGCCGCAGACCGCGAAAGCGGGTGAAACGTCGGTTTCAGGGCTGCACGGCGACGATTCACCCGATCTCGCGACCGGGTAGCCGGCGAGGTAGCCGGCGAGGTAGCCGGCCGGGCAGCCGGCGACACGTTCCGCCCGCACCCCCGAACGAATTCGACGGAGATTTCGTCCGAATCGGTCCTTAAACCCTGGAAAACCTTCCTTGCTCCCAAAATCTCCGTCGAATTGGTTCATCGCCGGGCCTCGATGCCCGGTCGCGAGGCGAGACGCACCGGCCGTTCCCCGCCCGGGTTGGGTACCATATCTCATGGGCGATGGCGCGGCAGGGTCAGCGAAACGGGCAGCGGGCACGAGTGGGAGCACGGGCAGCCCACTCACAGGCGGCACGAGCGCCGGCACCGGCGCCGGACCGGCAACGTCGAGCGAACGGATGCGCCCGCGCGCCTCCTGGGGACTCGTCCCCGCCGCGCTGCTCTCCGCCTCCGCCGTGCTGCTGTTCGGGGCGCGCGAGCCGCTGCCCGGCTACGCGCTACTCGCCGCGGCCATCGGGCTCGCCTTCGCCATCGACCGGGCCCTGTTCAAGGATCTGCTCCTGATCGCGATCGGGCTGCTGATCATCAGCACCATCTCGGTCGAGGCCGACATCAGCTACCCGAATATGGCGCTGATGGGGACCGTGCTGACCGTCGCCGTGCTCGTGCCCTACCTGCTCTCCCGCTACGCGTTCGGCGACCACGCGATCCGGTTCCCGATCCGCACCGGCCAGCGCTGGACCTCCCTGGAACGCTGGTACCTGCCGCTTGTGCTGCTGCTGGGCTATCTGATTCTGCCGACCTATTTCATCCGTTCCGGCGCGTACCAGAACTGGCCGGCCGTGACCGCCCCCGACGAGATCGCCCGCCTGTTCGTGGGCGTCGGCTTCGTCGGCATCTGGGACGAACTCTTCTTTATCTGCACGGCGTTCGCCCTGCTCAGGCGTCATTTCCCCGACTGGCAGGCCAATCTCCTGCAGGCCGTGATCTTCACCTCGTTCCTGTGGGAACTGGGCTACCAGAGCTGGGGGCCGCTGATGACGTTCCCCTTCGCACTGTTGCAGGGCTACACCTTCGCGCTCACCAAATCACTGACCTACGTGGTGATCGTGCACCTGCTCTTCGACGCGGTCGTCTTCCTCGTGATCGTTCACGCCCACACCCGCGACTGGCTGCCGATCTTCCTGTACTGAAGCTCAGGCGGCGAGCCGGTCGACGGATGCCCCGGCCGCCGGACCTCGCCCCCTTGCAAGTTCGGCGCGGGCCGCCAATGCTGAGGGCATGTGGGCAGAAGGCGTCTGGGTGACACCGCTTCTGGTGGCGGTCGGCTGGGTCCTGGTGGGACTTGCGTCGGCGTTCGTGATGATCCGCCGCGGCCACGACGCCCCGATCTGGGTGGTTCTCGGTCTGGCTGCCGGCCCCTTCGCCATCGCGCTGGCCGGCCTGGCCGTCTACCTCGAGCGGGAGGAATTGGCCGAGGCGGCCGTGATTCCCGGGGAATCCCTCGAGGGAGACGTGCGGGTGCTCGTCTGCATCGACGGCTCCGAGGCCGCGGACCACGCCGCCGTCACGGTCGTGCTGCTCCTTGGGGCGAGGCTGCAGACCGTGACGCTGCTGACGGTGCTCGACTACGACGTCGCGCGCGACGTTTCCCCCGACAGGCTCGACCGCATCGCCGCCGGCATCCAGTCCGCCGCCGTCGGTCAGCTGGCCGACCTTGCGGTGCACCCGTTCAGCACCCGGGCCACCGGGGGCGCCACCGAGCAGATCCTGCGCCGGGCGGGCTCCGGCGCCTACGACCTCTTCGCGCTCGGCTCCCACCGGCAGCGCCGCTCGCGTTTCCTTGGCAGCGTGGCCCGGGAGATCGCCAACAAAGCCCCGATCCCGCTGCTGACCGTGCGAGCCGCCCCGGTCGAATCGATCGAATCGGCCGAGCGCGCCGCCCGCCTCGGCCTGACCATCGAGCCGGAGAGTTGACCGGCGTACGGAAGCCTGAACCGAAAGCTGGACCGAGAGCTGAACCCCGGCTGAGAGTTCCCGCCGGCGCTTGTCCGCTCGCCACTCGCGATATATCGTGAATCTCAACAAGACGCGATATATCGTGAACAGGTGGTGAGCATCCGTTGCGCGGACGCCGCCCCCGAAAAGGAGAATTCCATGGCTTTGGAAAAATGGCTGGTCAGCCCCGGGCAGACCACGGTGATCGACATCGAGGTCGTTCGGGCGCTCAAGGTGGGCATGATCGGCGGAAAGATCGACGTGATCGGCCACGACGAGCCGGGCACTCGCATCGAGGTGCACAGCGTGACCGGCAAGGACCTCAAGATCTCGGTCGACGGCGACACGCTCGAGATCGACCACCCGCAGCTGCGCTGGGACAACTTCATCGAGGTCTTCGCATCGTTCCGCGGCACCGCGAAGGCAGACGTCAGCATCCTGGTCCCCCGCGGCGTGGCCCTGAAGCTCGGCGTGATCTCGGCCGAGGCCCTGATCTCGGGCCTCACGAACGGCGCCCGGCTGAGCACTGTGTCGGGCGACATCGTGGTTGACGGCGTCACCGGGGACCTGGAGCTCAACGCCGTGAACGGCGAGTTGTCGGTGCGCGGCCTCGAGGGCAGCATCATCGCCCACACGGTCTCCGGCGATTGCACGGCGAGCGGGGCCATCCGTCGCTTCAGTCTCGACGGGGTTAACAGCGAGGTTTTCCTCGACATCGAGGGCACGCCCGATTCCATCAACACGAACACGATCAGCGGCAGCCTCACCGTGCGCCTCGGCGCCGATGTGGCGACGCGCTACCGGCTGAACACCGTCTCGGGCACGCTGCAGCTGGACGACCAGACGATTCGCGGCACCTTCGGAAAGGGCTTCGAGTCCAGCACCGGCACACTCGAGGGCAGCTGGCTCGAGCTGCAGGCCAACTCGGTGTCGGGCGACATCACGGTGGTGCGTCGCAGCACCGAGCCTGCGTCCGCGGGCCCGGCCGGCGAACGAACAAACACCGAACCGGGCGACGCCCGCGCCAACGGGGAGGTCTGAGAATGACCCCCGTCTTCGCCCACGGTAGCCTTCGCCTCTACCTGCTCAGCCTGCTCGCCGAGCAGCCGCGGCACGGCTACGAACTGATCCAGGCGCTCAGCGACCGCTTCGGCGGAACGTACATCCCGAGCGCCGGCACGATCTACCCTCGCCTGGCCAAGCTTGAAGAGGAAGGACTCGTGACCAAATCGACGGATGGCCGCAAGACCGTCTACGAGATCACCGACGCCGGCCGCGCCGAACTCCAGGCCCGCCAGGGTGACCTGCACGACCTCGAGACCGAGGTCGCCGACTCCGTGAGGCGACTGGCCGACGACGTGCGGTCGGGAGTCAGCGAGGCGATGCGCAGTCTGCGCCTCGACCTGGCCTCCGCCAAGCGCCAGGCGGGGGATGCCCGCAGCGCACGCAAGGCCGGCGCCGCGGCCGGGGCCCGAGCCGGTGCGGCAGCCGCATCAGCCGCAGCTTCAGCCTCGGCCGGAGCGGGATGGCAGACCGGCCCAGCGGAATCGGCAGCGAGCGGCAGCACATCGGGAACCACATTCGACGGAACAGGTGCCCGCGCCGGAACCGTCGAAGGCGATTCGGGATCCAACGCCGCCTCGACGCCCGACCCGCGTCTCGAGTCCAACCGGGCGCTGCATGAGGCCGACCTGGTGCTGAACGAGTTCCGTCAGCAGCTGCGCGCGGACCTGCGCCAGGCTGCCACACGGTCCGGCGTGCCGACCACGCTCGTGCCGGAACTTCGGGCTCGCCTGGTCGAGGTGCGCGCGGACATCCTCGCCGCCCTGCACCGGCAGCGCGGCCACTAGCCCGGAGCGGTGCAACAGCACCCCCCACACAGAACACCCTCGCCAGCTGCGCGGGTGTTCTGTGTGTCACCGTCGCAACCGGGTCAGACGGTACGGGCCGCGGTCTCCTCGGCGGTGGGGTGGCGCGGTCGGCGCATCCCCCCGAACGGTCGATCGCGTGCAGGGACATCAGGGCGCCGCAGATCGAGCAGACCGGGCGCGCCCGACACGCCCGCACGGCGGCCGACTCCCCTGGATTTGACAGAGGAATCCAAGGGAGTAGTGTCGTCCCTCGTGACACCAGAGGGAACCCCCCAGGCACCAGAAACACGTTCACCGAAAAGGTGGATCATCGGCGACCCGCTCTCGACCGAAAAGCTCGACGGCCAGTTGCTGCCCAAGCACCTCGCCCTCCCCATCTTCGCGAGCGACCCGCTGTCGAGCGTCGCGTATGCGCCGCAAGAGCTCCTGATGATCCTGACGCTCGGTGGGCTGGCTTTTCTCAGCTTCGCGCCCTGGGTCGCGGCGTGCGTCGTGCTACTGCTCGTCGTGGTCGTCGCGTCGTACCGCCAGCTGATCAAGGCCTACCCGTCCGGCGGCGGCGACTACGAGGTCGCGCACAAGAACCTCGGAGAGAAGGCCGGCCTCGTCGTCGCGTCCGCCCTGCTCGTCGACTACGTGATGACCGTGGTCGTGTCGGTGGCCAGCGGCGTGGACAACATCATCTCCGCACTGCCGGGCCTGGCGCCGTTCCGGGTGGAGTTCGCGGTCTTCTTCGTAATCCTGCTCGCGGCGGTCAACCTGCGCGGCGTGCACGAGTCGAGCAAGGCTTTCGCCATCCCCACCTACCTGTTCATCGCCAGCGTGCTGCTGATGGTCGTCGTGGGCCTCGCTCGGGTCGCCCTCGGCGATACCCCGATGGCCGAGTCGGCGAACTACGACGTAGAGGCCCAGAGCCTGGCCCAGTCGGCGTTCATCCTGCTGCTGCTGCGCTCCTTCGCGAGTGGGTGCAGCGCGCTCACCGGCGTCGAGGCGATCGCCAACGGGGTGCCCGCGTTCAAGCATCCGAAGGTCAAGAACGCCCAGCGCACGCTGGTGCTCATGGGCGGCATCGCCATCACGCTCTTCATCGGCCTGACCGCGCTCGCCCTGTTCTCGAAGGTGCACTACGCGGAGAATCCCTGCGACCTGATCGGCTGGGAGGAGTGTGCGACTTCCCCGCAGCGCAGCCTGATCGCCCAGATCGCGGCGGCCACCTTCGGCAACAACTCGATCATGTTCTTCGTGCTGCAGGCCGCGACCGCGGCGGTGCTGCTGCTGGCCGCCAACACGGCGTTCAACGGCTTCCCGCTGCTCGGCTCCGTGCTCGCCAAAGACTCCTACGCCCCGAAATCGCTCAGCACCCGCGGCGACCGCCTGATCTACTCCAACGGTGTGCTGCTGCTGGCCCTCTTCGCCTGCATCATCCTGGTCATCTACCAGGCCAACCTGACCGTGCTGATCCAGCTCTACATCATCGGCGTCTTCGTCTCCTTCACACTCGGGCAGACGGGCATGGTGCGGCACTGGCTGACCCTGCTGAAGACGAACCCGCCGAACCGGGCATCCATCATCGCCAGCCTCTCGATCAACGGCTTCGGCGCGCTGCTCACCGGCGTGGTGCTGATAGTGGTCACCATCACCAAGTTCACCCACGGCGCCTGGCTCGTCTTCGTTTTGATGCCTGTGCTGTTCACCCTCATGCTCGGCGTCAACCGGTACTACCGCGACGTCGCCAAGGAAATCGAAGTGGATGCCGACACCATCTTCGGCTCGTCGGGCGACCACGCGATCGTGCTGGTCGGCAAGATGCAGAAGCCCGTGCTCAAGGCGTTGGACTACGCGATCGCGGCCCGCCACGAGAGCATCGAGGCCGTACACATCTCCGTCGACGTCGACGAGACCAAGGCGCTCAAGCGCGCCTGGGTGCAGCAGAATATCCAGGTGCCGTTGCGCATCGTACAGTCGCCCTACCGGGATATCAGCTGGCCTCTGATCAGCTACATCAAGGATCGGCGCGAGGACCACGGCTCCGAGGTCGTCACCGTGTACACCCCGATCTACATCGTGGGCCACTGGTGGGAGGGTCTGCTGCACAACCACAAGGCCCGGCGGCTGCGCCAGAAACTCATGCTCGTGCACGGCGTCACCATTGCCCTGGTGCCGTGGCTGCTCGACTCCTCCGAGCTCATCTACGGCCGGCGCTCCCGGCCCGTGCCCGGCCAGGACCGCCGCGGCGAGCCCGTGCGCCCCCGCCCGATCCCGCGCCGCCCGCTCGCTCCGGCGACCAAGGACATCCCGATCCGACCCACGCCGGTCGTCGGCACGGTTCCGCCGAATTCCCGGCCGTCCGCCGCGCGGCGCCGCAAGAGGAAGTAACGGATGCGCCTTGCTCCCGGCGTCTTTCTCGGCGGCATGGTCGGCACGGGCCTTCGACTCGGCATCGATCAGGCTCTCCCGCACGCCGACACCGACTTCCCGGCGAGCACGCTGATCGCCAACACGATCGGCGCGTTCATCCTCGGCTGGCTGGTGGCCGGCCTGTGGACCCGCCCGGGCCTGTCGGCCTGGGTCAAGGCCGCCCTCGGCACGGGGGTGCTCGGGTCGTTCACGACCTACTCCGCCGTCATGGTGTCCCTGGTCGCGCTCGGCGCGGCCGGATTCCCGACTCTCGGCTGGATCTACCTGGCGGCCACTCTGCTGATGGGGTTCGGGGCCGCGGCCCTCGGCCTGCAGCTGGGGGCGCAGCTTCGACACCGCGTGTTGCCGGACATTCCGGATGCCGGGAGCACTCTGTGAGCACCTGGCTGGTCCTCGGCGTACTCGTCACCGGTGGCGCGGCGGCGGTCATCCGTTACTTCGTCTCGCGTGCCCTCCCCGTCGGCCCCGGGCGGCTGCCGCTCGGCGTGTTGATCGTGAACGTGGCCGGATCGTTGATCGGCGGCGTGGTGCTCGGTCTCTCCGAGCGTGCCGCGGTGTCCGCCGACGTGCAGCTGATCCTGTTGACCGGGGTCTGCGGCGGCCTGACCACGTTCAGCACCTGGAGCGTCGAGACCGTCGAACTGACGCTCACCGGGCGTCGGCGAGCTGGCATTGTCAACCTGATCGGCACTCTCCTGCTCGGGTTCCTGGTCTGTGGTGCGGGCTACCTCCTCTCCCGCTGAGGTACAGTGAAGGAACGCTGATTGTGAACGTGCTCGGCGAACCGCTGCTCAGGATTTGCATCCTCGGCCCGTTCGGCCCGCCATGCTAAACTAACGGCTAGTTTTCACCATATTCGGCAACTCCCGGGAGACGTTCCTCTCACCCGGCCTGGCATCGTTAGGGGGTCTCGCATGGGGCGCGGCCGTCAAAAAGCAAAGCACACCAAGGTTGCCCGTGAGCTGAAGTACTTCAGCCCGGACACCAACTACAACGCGCTTGAGCGCGAGCTCACCGGGCATCCGGCCAACGACCCGCGCCTCGATGAGGACCTGGCGAAGTGGCCGGAGTACGAGGCCGGCAAAGACGCAGACACCGACGACGAAGCCGAAGCCGAAGCCGCCGACCAATACGTCGACCATTACGCCACCGAAGACGAGCAGAAGCGCGCCTGACGCTCGGCTCATCTCGGCTCGGCTCGGCTCATCTCGGCTCATCTCGGCTCGGCTCATCTCGGCTCGGCTCGGCTCGGCTCATCTCGGCTCGCCGAGCTTTGCTCCTCCGCGGCCCCGTGCCTCAGCGGGTGCGCGCAAATGGCCGCCATCGTTTCACCGATGGCGGCCATTTACGCGCACGGGGCGCCCGGCGGGGCGCCCCACGAGGCGCCCCGCCGGGCGGCCTGGCTAGAGCGCGTAGCCGCCGACCAGGCGCACGGCGCCGCCGTTCACGCCCTTGGCACCCTGCTCAAAGCCCGCGAGGTCGTGCGGGGCGGTCGAGACACGGCCGGCCACCCAGGCCGGCACTCCCTCGGTGGCGAGGCGCGCGATGACGGATGACGCCGATTCGGCCGCGACGACGGCGAACATGCCGACACCCAGGTTCCAGGTGCCCTCCGCGCTCTCGAGCGAGGAGCCGGCGAGTTCGCTGAGCACCCGGAAGACCGGGGACGGCGACCAGGTGGACCGGTCGACCTCCACCCAGGCGCCGAGCGGGAGCACGCGAGCGAGGTTCGCCGCGATGCCGCCGCCGGTGACGTGGCTGAGCGAGTGCACGACGCCGGCGAGCTCCGGGTCGGAGATCACGCCGAGCAGCGGCCCGGTGTAGAGCCGCGTCGGCTCGAGCAGGACCTCGCCGACCACGCCTCCGAAATCGGCGGACGTGTCGGTGTAGCCGATGCCGCGGTTGGCGAGGATGTGCCGCACGAGCGAGTAGCCGTTGGAGTGCAGGCCGGAAGAGGCCAGCGCCACGACGACGTCACCGTGGCGGACCTTCTCCGCGCCGAGCACTTGGTCGGCTTCCACCACGCCGGTGGCGGCGCCGGCCACGTCGTAGTCGTCAACGCCGAGGAGGCCGGGGTGTTCGGCGGTCTCGCCGCCGACGAGTGCGGTGCCGGTGGCGGCGCAGGCGCGGGCGATGCCCGCGACGATGTCCGCGATCCGCTCGGGGACGACCTTGCCGCACGCAATGTAGTCGGTCATAAAGAGCGGGCGGGCCCCGACGACGATGATGTCGTCGACGACCATGCCCACAAGGTCCTGGCCGATCGTGTCGTGCTTGTCGATGGCCTGGGCGATCGCAACCTTGGTGCCGACGCCATCCGTTGACGTGGCCAGCAGCGGGCGCGTGTAGCCGGTGAGGAAGGAGACGTCGTAGAGGCCGGCAAAACCGCCGAACCCGCCGAGCACCTCGGGACCGTGCGTGTTCGACACGGCCTCCTTCATCAGGAAGACGGCGAGGTCGCCGGCCGTGGTGTCCACTCCGGCCGCCGCATAGGATGCGTTGCTCATTCTTGTCTTCCTGGGTCGCCGATCGGGGGCTTACCCTGTGTGACCAAGGATTCTTCGCGCAGTGCTTCCTGGCGCAGTGAGGTGGGGGCGAGCAGAGGCTCGAATTCCGAGTCGGGGCCCGGGTCGCATCCGTTCGAGGCGGCGGCCGGACGTTCCAACAGGTTCTTGCCCAGGTGTGCTGAGTCGGGCAGCGGGATCGGATAGACCCCGGTGAAGCAGGCCGTGCATAGGCGTTCGGGCGGCTGCTCGGTGGCGGCGATCATACCCTCCGGTGAGAGGTACCCGAGCGAGTCGGCGCCGATGGCCTGGCGCACCTCGTCGACGCCGAGGCCGGTCGCGATCAGTTCCGCGCGGGAGGCGAAGTCGATGCCGTAGAAGCAGGGCCAGGTGATCGGCGGGCTCGAGATGCGCACGTGCACCTCGGCCGCACCGGCCTCCCGCAGCATGCTGACCAGGGCACGCTGGGTGTTGCCGCGCACGATCGAGTCGTCGACGACGATCAGCCGTTTGCCCTTGATCACGGCCTTGAGGGGGTTGAGCTTGAGCTTGATTCCCCGCTGGCGGATGGTCTCCGACGGCTGGATGAAGGTGCGCCCCACGTAGGAGTTCTTCACCAGACCCTGGCCGAACGGAATTCCGGATGCCTGCGCGTACCCGATCGCGGCCGGCGTGCCGGACTCGGGGGTCGGGATGACGAGGTCGGCCTCGACGGGGTACTCCTGGGCGAGGCGACGGCCCATCTCGACCCGCGCCTCGTGCACGCCGCGGCCGGCGATGGTGGTGTCGGGCCGGGCCAGGTAGACGTACTCGAACACGCAGCCGGCGGGCTTCGCTTCGGCGAAGCGCTGCGTACGCAGGCCGTCCTCGTCGATGGTGATGAGCTCGCCCGGCTCGACCTCGCGCACGAAGCTGGCGCCCACGATGTCGAGGGCGGCGGTTTCGGATGCGACCACCCAGCCACGCTCGAGGCGGCCGAGCACCAGCGGGCGCACCCCCTGCGGGTCGCGGGCGGCGTAGAGGGTGGTCTCGTCCATGAAGACGAGGCTGAAGGCGCCGCGCAGACGCGGCAGAACCTCGAGCGCCGTGGCTTCGAGGGTGTGGTCGAGATCGCCGGTGAAGAGGGCCGTGATCACTGCGGTGTCGGTGGTGTTGCCGCGGGCGAGCTCGCCCTCCACCTTCGGGTAGCGTTCGTGCACGAGCTGCAGGAGCTCGGCCGTGTTGGTGAGGTTGCCGTTGTGGCCGAGGGCGACCGTGCCGCCCGAGGTGCGGCCCAGGGTGGGCTGGGCGTTTTGCCAGCTGGACGACCCGGTGGTCGAGTAGCGGGTGTGCCCGACGGCGATGTGGCCGATCAGTGTGCTCAGCGCGGCCTCGTTGAAGACCTGGGAGACCAGGCCCATGTCCTTGTAGATCAGGATCTTCGAGCCGTCACTCGTGGCGATCCCGGCCGATTCCTGGCCCCGGTGCTGCAGGGCATAGAGGCCGAAGTAGCTGAGCTTAGCCACCTCCTCACCAGGAGCCCAGACGCCGAAAACGCCGCAGGCATCCTGCGGCCCCTTCTCTCCGGGGAGTAGATCATGGCCTAAAAGTCCGTCGCCGCCAGCCAAATCGGTGCCTCTTCTACTATCAGTGCTCGGGGAAATGTGTGCTGAGAGTTGTGGGGTGACCGGGAGCTTCTCCGCTTCGGTCCGGTGAGCCGTGTTGTTGGGAAGGGCGGGTTGGGCTAGTCCCGATCAGAATTCGACGAGTCGGATACGGCATCCGGAGACTCGGAATCGCTCGGACCGACAGCTGCCATTCTATCGACGACAACCGTCTTCCCGCGGCGGGAGATGACACGGTCGATGATGATGGCGACGACGGCACCCAGGGCGACGCCCAGCGTGAGGAACGCGAGCAACAGGAATCCGAAGACCTGGGTAGCCCCGAACTCGGCGTTCTCGGGAAACACGACCGTGAGAACCAGGGCCGCGATCGCACCGATCAGGGCGCCGAGGAGCATGAAGTTGAAGAAGCGGGGCGAGCGCCGCACGGTGACGGTGGACTTGTCGACGATCGATTCGCCGGCACTCTCACCGGTGCCGGAATCGGACTCCTGCTCGGGCTGTTGGTCTGAGATCACGCGTTCATTCTCGCACGCCAGATCGGTCCTGCGGCTGTGTGTTGGCTCTGCCCGGCGGATGCCAGCCTGCCCGGATGAATGGGATTGCGGTACGCGGGAGCGCGAACATAGACCTCGTCGTGCGGCAGCCGCGGCGGCGCGTCAGGGTGGCGCGGTGGACTTCCGCGGACACGGAGGTTCAGTGTTCGGCGATCACCGCGGCGGCCGGTGGACGTTCCACCACGGCCGAGCCGAGCGCCCCGGTCGCGCCTGTCACAATGACCGCACCTCTCAGGATCCCTTGACCTGTGCGAGCAGTCCAGCGAGCTCGGTCAGTGAGTCATCGGTCAGCGTGTCGAACCATGGTGCGGAGCGTTCTATCGCGAGAGTTTCGAACGCCTCGACCTGGGAACGCGCGAATCCGGTGAGCCTGAGGAGCCGCACCCGTCCGTCCTGGTCGGATGCGAACTGCTCGACCAGGTCATGCTCGCGCAATTGGTCGACGAGTTGAGTGATGGCCCCCGGTGTGACGTGCAACAGTGCGGCAAGCCGGCCCGGAGTGACAGAGTCCTGCGCGTGAGCGAGGACGAAGAGGACATCCAGCTGGGTGCGTGTGAGGACCGTGCTGCCGAACGGAGTCGATCGCGGGCTCGCGATCGACCGCGACAGACGAACGACCGCCGCCAGGACCTCCCCCATCTGCCTGGACCGGTGCGAGGTGAGCAGGCGCGCCGATTGTGTCATGCGCTGATAAACGGCATCTGCCCGATGAAGGTGCGATCCTCCACCTGGGTGAGGATGAAGTCCGCGAGATCATCTCGACTGATCTGGGTGCTCGCGTCAACGCCCACCCATCCCACCCGGTAAGTTCCAGCACCCGGCTTCTCGGTCAACCGCGGACCACGAACGACCGTCCACTCCAACCCGGACGCCTCGAGCACCCGAAGGTGCTGCTCCGCGTCGGCGAGAACATGCCCGGACAGGGTCTTCAGCAAGAACCTGATGACGCGGTCTGCGGGCCCGGGCCGGTCCAGTGGAGCGGTTAGCCCGCCGCCCGACAGGGTGACGATCCGCTTTACTTCGTGCCGCCCCATCGCGTCCACGATGAGCTGGTTGCCCTCGGTCTGCAGGGTCGGCGGCGACCCCTTGACCTGCCCGAACAGGCTGAGCACGGCGTTTGACCCCGCCACCGCCTGATCCACGGCATCCGCGTCCAACACGTCACCGCGAATGACCGTCAGAGCCGGCGACGTGGTGACGAGCTTGGCCGGATCACGCACCAGAGCCCGCACCTCGCATCCCGCGGCAAGAGCGCGCGTCAGCACGCGATGACCGGTCTTACCGGTCGCACCGAACAAAGCAATCACTGTCATGAGAATTAGTTTAGTCGCTAAATGTTGTGATCGGATGATGCTGCCACCGAACCACAACGACGGGGAAAACTCACGAGGGAGAAAAAGGAGGGTCGCGTCCGAGACGGAGGTGGGAGGCGTCAGAGAAGCGGTAGGTGCCCGACCAGGTCGGCGCGCTGGCCGGAGGCGGCGATGCGACCGGATGCGATGCCATCAGCCCACGAGAGCGTTCCGGTGGCGAGGGCGAGCCAGGTGGGGGCATCCGTCTCAATGACGTTCGGCGGTGTGCCGCGGGTGTGGCGCGGACCGGCGATGCACTGCACGGCCCCGAACGGCGGCACGCGAACCTCGAGTGTGTTGCCGGTGGCCTTCTCGGCGAGCAGCTGCAGCGTGTACCGAACCGCCAGGGCACGGATGTCCCGGCTCGCCTCACCCTGCTGCGCCGCGTATTCGCGCACCGCCGCGCGCCCCACGCCGTCGTCAATCCTCGCTCGTGCCACGCCACCAGTCTGCCTCCTGTCTGCGGTCCGTGCCGGCCGCCCGCTCCTTGCGCCGCCAGCCCACCTCGCGCGCATGCTGCGCCGCTGCGCGCCTGGCACACCATGCGCGTATCAGCGCAGCATGGGCGCAGCGCTCTTGCGCCAATGCCCGCTGTCCGCCGCCCGCGCGGGGCTACGCGGCATCCGCTAATCTGACGGGGTGAAGATTCTGGTCCTCGGTTCCGGTGCCCGCGAGCACGCCATCATCACCGCGCTGCTCCGCGAGGAGCCGCGCCACGACATCGTGGCGGCGCCAGGCAATGCCGGCATCGCCCGGGATGTGCCGGTGATTCCGCTCGACCCGGCCGACCCCGAGCAGGTCACGAACTACGCGAATCTCAACGGCATCGAGCTCGTCGTGGTGGGGCCGGAGGCGCCGCTCGTCGCCGGGGTCGCCGATGCGCTGCGCACCCGGGGCATCCCGGTATTCGGTCCGGACCGGGCCGCAGCCGCCCTCGAAGGCAGCAAAACCTTCGCCAAACGCATCATGGACGCCGCGGGCGTGCCCACCGGACGCGCCGAACGCGCCGGGTCGCTCGCCGAAGCCACGTCCGCACTCGACGAGTTCGGGGCGCCCTACGTGGTGAAGGCCGACGGCCTCGCCGCCGGCAAGGGCGTGCTCGTCACCGTGGACCGTACGGCCGCGATCAACCACGCCATCTACTGGCTTCAGCACGGCAGCGTGCTGATCGAAGAATTCCTGGACGGGCAGGAGGTCTCCCTCTTCCTGCTCAGCGACGGCCACAGCGTGCTGCCGCTCTCCCCCGCCCAGGACTACAAACGCCTCGGTGACGGTGACCTAGGCCCGAACACCGGCGGCATGGGCGCCTATTCGCCGCTGCCCTGGCTCGACGCCGAATTCGGCAGTGAACAGGCTTTCATAGACGAGGTCATCGAAACGATCGCGTTGCCCACGGTGCGCAAGCTCGCCGCCGAGGACACCCCCTTCATCGGTCTGCTCTACTGCGGCCTCATTCTCACGACCGAGGGCATCCGGGTGATCGAATTCAACGCCCGATTCGGCGACCCGGAGACCCAGGTGGTTCTACCGCGCCTGGTCACGCCACTGTCGGGTCTGCTGCTCGCGGCCTCCACCGGCGGCCTCGGCGGCCTGGCCCGCCCGGTATTCTCGGCTGACGCCTGCGTCACGGTCGTGCTCGCGAGCGAGAACTATCCGGATGCGCCGGTCACCGGACGCGCTCTCACCGGCCTGGCCGCGGCATCCGCTGTGCCCGGCGTCAGTATTGCGCATGCGGCGACGGCCGTCGTCGACGACACCCTCGTGTCCACCGGCGGACGCGTGCTCAGCGTCGTCGCGGTCGGCGACGGCTTTGCGGATGCCCGCGCCCGCGCCTACGAGGCGCTCACCCTGATCACGCTTGAGGGTTGCCAGTTCCGCACCGACATCGCGGCCCGCGTCGCCGCTGTCGCCCGCTGAGCCCGCGTCGCCGGTGTCGCCCGCTGAGCCCGCGTCGCCGGCGTCGCCCGCCGAGCCCGCCGAACCCTCGTCTCACTGGCCCGGCTGAGCTGTCGCCGCCCGCCGTTTCCGTGGCCAACTCAGGAGATCCATTCGGCGAGCGCTGAGAACACCCGAGAACACCAGGCCGGATGACACCGGCAGCGCAGATCTCCTGAGTTAGCCCCTCCCCCTGGGATCCTCGGCGCGGAAGCGCGGCACGCCGCGGGCGGCACGAGCCCGGCACGAGCCCACACCGGCACCGCGTTGGCGCGGGCACCGGCCGGTGCGCAAGAATATAGCCGTGACCGCACTAGACCAGCCCGCCGCATCCGCTCTGCCCGACCTGCCGGGATGGCGTCACGCCTACTCGGGCAAGGTGCGCGACCTCTATGTTCCGGATGCCGCGGCCGACCTCGCGACCGCCGCACGCGTGCTCGTGGTCGCCAGCGACCGCGTCAGCGCGTTCGACCACGTTCTCGAGCCCGGCATCCCGGGCAAGGGCGAACTGCTCACCACTCTCAGCCTCTGGTGGTTCGACCAGCTCGTGGGCTTCCCCAACCACCTCGTGCCGGATCACACTGTCAACGGGGCTGTGACCAGCCTGCTCCCATCCGCCGTTGCCGGGCGCGCCATGCTCTGCAAGACCCTCGACATGTTCCCGATCGAATGCGTCGTGCGCGGGTACCTGACCGGATCGGGCTGGAAGGAATACCAGTCCACCCAGACGGTGTGCGGCATCCAACTGCCTGCCGGCTTGCAGAACGGCGACCGCCTGCCCGAACCCATCTTCACCCCGGCGTGGAAGGCCCCGATGGGCGAGCACGATGAGAACATCTCGTTCGAGCGCACGGTGGAGCTGGTCGGGGCCTCCGTTGCCGACGAGCTGCGCCGCCTGTCGCTGGAGATCTTCGGCCACGCCTCGGCGATCGCCGAGAAAGCCGGGGTCATCCTGGCCGACACGAAATTCGAGTTCGGCGCCGACCGCCTCACGGGCGCCATCACGCTCGCCGACGAGGTGCTCACCAGCGACTCGAGCCGCTATTGGGACGCCTCGCTCTGGCAGTCCGGCACGACCCCGGAACAACGGATGGCCAGTTTCGACAAGCAGATCGTTCGCGACTGGCTCGCGGCCAACTGGGACCTGACCGGCACACCGCCGGCACTTCCGGCGGAGATCATCGGGCAGACCGCGGCCCGTTACCTGGAACTGCTGGCGCGGCTGACGCACGCGGCTTCCGCGGCCGGCGCGGCGTAGGCGAGGCCGCGGTGGCCCGCGTTTCTCCGCGGGCACCGCACCGTCGCTGGGTTTCCCCGCAGCCGGGCGTGCCGTCGCGAGGCGTCACGGCCCGGCGGCCACGGGCCGCAAACTGATACGCTCCGGCCATGCGAATCAAGATGTGCAGCGTCCACGTGAACGATCCGTCCGCCGCGTTCGACTTCTACACGTCCGTGCTCGGATTCGAGAAGCTGATATCCATGCCGGAGCACCAGCTGTACATCGTGAAGTCCCCGGAAGACCCCGACGGGGTCGGCCTCCTCCTCGAGCCGAGCGACAACAAGGTCTACCAGAAGTACGCTCAGGGCATCCGCAGCCTCGGGCTGCCGGCCATCGTGTTCGGCACACCGGATGTGCAGGCCGAGTACGAGCGACTCCGCACCCTGGGCGTTCAGTTCGCCGGCGCCCCCAGCACGGATGCCTACGGCACCTCCGTCATCTTCGACGACACCTGCGGCAACCTGATCCAGCTCCACGAAGACGAGCAGTAGCGAGCGCCCTGACTGCCGGGTCGCGTTCTGCGCTCCGACCCGCTCCCGACTCCCGATCCCCCTACAACTCCCGACTCCACCTCCCGACTCCAATCTGGGGCTAACTCAGGAGATCCCGACCAAGGCCGTCCCCGGGGCCACTGTTTCCGCGGCGGATGGCGTCCGATCGCGACCGTGCCGCCGGATCTCCTGAGTTAGCCCCCGCCACGCGGCGCACGGCCGGAATACCGGGCCCGGATCATCCGTTGGGGCCAGTGTGAATCGATTTGCGAACGATCTGCTGCCCGCATCCACCGGCATGGGCGCGGTGACCCTGCGGGTGGGCGACCTCGACGCCATGATCACGTATTACCGCGACGCGGTGACCCTCGAGCTACAGAGCCACGAGGGGCCGGTCGCCGTGCTCGGGCGCGGAACCACACCGATCGTTGTTCTGCAGCACGCCCCGGAGCTGGCCGCCGCCGAGCCCCGCTCGAGCGGGCTGTTCCACACCGCCATCCTCTTCGATACGCAGGCGCAGCTCGCCGCGGCCGTCTACTCGGTGGGCACAACGCATCCGGGATCGTTCACCGGCAGTGCCGATCACCTGGTCAGCCAGGCCTTTTACTTCACCGACCCGGAGGGCAACGGCATCGAGCTGTACTGGGACCGCGACCGCACCGAGTGGAGCTGGACCCACGGCCAGGTCGAGATGGCCACCCTATACCTCGACCCGAACACCTTCATCGGCGAGCACCTGACCCGGGACGGTCAGGCGCATCCGTCGGTCGGCAACGCCATCGTCGGGCACGTGCACCTTTCCGTCGGCGACGTGGGCACGGCCCGCGAGTTCTACGTGGACCGCCTCGGCTTCGAGGCGACGGCGACCCTCGGCGGCCAGGCCCTGTTCGTCTCGGCCGGCGGCTACCACCACCACATGGCCATGAACACCTGGAACAGCGCCGGCGCCGGCAAGCGCCGACTGGCCCTCGGGCTCGGCGAGGTCGATATCATCCTGCCGGGCTCCGACGACATCGGCGCCCTCAACGAACGGATGTCCCACTTCGGCGTGCAGACCCGTCACGACGGGCAGGCCCTCGGCTTCGACGACCCGTGGGGCAACCAGATCGTGGTGCGCACGAAGTAGCCCGCACGGCGTCAGCGCACGGCGTCAGCGCGGCGCACCCCGCCGACGCCGAACGCAGATGTCCTATGCGCCGGCTCCCGGCGCCGCACCGGCTCCCGGCGCCGCACCCGTGCCGCGGGAGGCCGCCCGGGTGGCACGGCGGCTCAGGCCGTGCACGGCCGCCTGGTATTCCTTGGCTCCCAGCGGACGTCCCGGCAGCTTGGGCCGGCCCCGGTCGACGGCCCGCAGCCCGTCGAGCACGATCGACAGCTGGCGCCGCCACTGGCCGGTGTAACCGCCGCCGAGGGTGCCGAGCGAGCCCACCATGGTGACGAGGACCGCGAGGTCGACCGCATCGACATCCGTTCGGAGGTCGCCGTCGCGTTTGGCCTGCGTGACGAGGGCCGACAGCACCGCTTTGAACGAGGCCGCCTTGCCGCGCGCCGGGTCGACCGTCTCCATGCGCTTGAGGATGGGCGGCAGCGACGGGTCGGCGACGAGCCACTCGGCGACGCGTTCGGTGTAGACGACGATGCCGTCCCACGCGGTGGGGGCAGCCGCGATCTCGTCGCGCACCGAGGCCAGCTCGGCGAGGGAGATGTCGTGCAGGGCCCTGACCAGGTCGTCCCGGGTGGAAAAATTGCGGTACAGCGTGGCTACGCCCACGTCGGCGCGGCGAGCGATCTCCTCCAGCGAAGCGTCAACGCCGTGCACCGCGATCAGTGCCCGCGCCTCAATGAGGAGACGCTCACGGTTCTGCCGGGCGTCACGCCGTCGAGGCTGCGCCCCATCCTGCGGGGTCGATTCGGGCGAAGTCATGACCCTGAGTCTAGGTCCCGAACCTTGGCATCGCGGAGGCTCACCTCCACGCCTCCCCCTGGCAGGTGTCAGCCAGTTGCGCCGGGCCGGGGCTGTCCCGCACAATGCAGTCAGCACCCGAACGAAACGGAGCACCATGTCGGTCGAGCACAACACCCGCGAGTTCGATCCCGAGATCGTGACGGATTTCCGGGAGCGGATGAGTTACGGCTCCTACCTCGATCTGGACACCCTGCTCGGTGCGCAGAAGCCGGTCAGCTCACCCGAGCATCACGACGAGCTTCTGTTCATCATCCAGCACCAGACCACCGAGCTCTGGCTGAAGCTCGTGCTGCACGAGCTGCGCGCCGCGACCGCGTTCCTGCGCCAGGACCAGATCGCCCCGGCCCTCAAATGCATCGCCCGGGTCAAGCACATCCAGCGCACCCTGACCGAGCAGTGGTCGGTGCTGGCCACGCTCACGCCCAGCGAATACGCCGAGTTCCGGCATTTCCTGGGCAACTCGTCCGGGTTCCAGTCGTATCAGTACCGGGCCGTCGAGTTCGCGCTCGGCAACAAGAACCGGCGCATGCTGAGCGTGTTCGAGAGCGATCCGGATGCTCACGCGCTCCTCTCCGAGATGCTTGCGGCCCCCAGCATCTATGACGAGTTTCTGCGCTACCTGCACCGGCAGGGGTTCGCTATCCCGGCATCCGTGCTGGAGCGCGACGTCACGGAGGCGTGGGTGCTGCATCCGGAACTCGTGGCCACCTTTCGCGGGATCTACGAGAACGCGGGCGAGCACTGGGGTGCCTACGAGGCCTGCGAGGAACTCGTCGACCTGGAGGACAACTTCCAGCTCTGGCGGTTCCGTCACCTCAAGACCGTGCAGCGCATCATCGGCATGAAGACCGGTACCGGTGGGTCGAGCGGGGCCGCCTTCCTGCAGAAGGCGCTCGAGCTGACCTTCTTCCCCGAGTTGTTCGCCGTGCGCACCGAACTCGGCACATGAGGCACGGATGACCGGCGGCCGGCCAGGCGGATCGGTGCCAGGCGGATCGGTGCCGGGCGGATCGGTGCCGGGCAGGACGGTCGGCAGGACGGTCGGCAGGACCGTGCTCCCGGGCTTCCTCGATGCGCATGTTCACCTCGCGCTGATCGACCCGGCCCCGCTCACCGCGGCCGGCATCGCCCGCGTGCTCGACCTCGGCGGGTGGACGCCGCCGAGGTCGACGCTTCCGGTCGAGTCCGACCCGGGTGCTCGACCTCGGCGGGTGGAGCTGGGCGCGGGAGAGCCCCAGCGAGCTGGGCGTCCCGCGAGCGCGGTCCTTCCCGAGACCGTGTTCGCGGGGCAGTTTCTCGCCGCGCCGGGCGGCTACCCGAGCGAACGGTCCTGGGCCCCGGCAGGCAGCGTGCGCTTCGTGGCCCAGGCGACGGATGCCGCGGCCGCCGTCGACGACCAGCTGGCGCTCGGGGCATCCGTGATCAAGGTCACGCTGAACGGCGACGCCGGGCCAGTGCTGCCGCGCGCGGTTCTCGCGGCCATAGTCGGGCACGCCCACGATCGCGGGGCCCCCGTTCTCGCCCACGCCGAGGGGGCCGGCCAGGCGCTCCGCGCGTTCGAGGCCGGGGTGGACGCCCTGGCGCACACGCCGTTCAGCGAGCGGCTGGGCGACGAGGTGATTGCGGCCATGGCCAGGCGAATGGCATGGATCAGCACCCTCGACATCCACGGCTGGGGCGAGCCGACCGACGACTTCGATCGCGCGGTCGACAATCTGCGCCGCTTCCACCGGGCCGGCGGACAGGTGCTCTACGGCACCGACCTCGGCAACGGCCCGCTGCCGCTCGGGCTGAACCGGCGGGAGATCAACGCGCTGCTCGGCGCCGGCCTGAGCGGCGACGACGTGCTGCGGAGCCTGACCATGGGAAACCTCGGCGGCTTCCGGACCGTGCTGCGCGGCCCAACAGGCACCGAGCGCCTGGTCACGGTGCTGCGTGGCAAGCGCCCGGCCGACCCGGCCGCGTTCAGCGCCTGGCTCGGCACCGCCCGGGCGATCAGCCCGGCCGACCTCGGCGACCTCGGCGACCTCAGCACCCTCGACCCGCCGGATTCCTGAGCGCACCCCCGACCGCATCCACCGCCGCACGGCCGTCCGCGCTTTCCGTAGTCGCGCGGTCACCCGCGTGGGTGGGATACTTCCAGCGCGGCACGGTGTCGGCGAGTCCCCGGGAAGCGCGCATCGCTGCGAGAGATGGCTGCCCATCATCCGTTCGACCTCGAGGAATCCAGATGACCCCCCACACCGACACCAGCCCCGCCGGCAACGGCAGCCAGGATGCCCAGCTCGCCTTCGCCCGCCGGATGGACCGCATCGACGGGCTCGGACACTACCGGCGGCAGTTCGTCGGCATCGAACCCGACAGCGCGACCGGCGCGACCGGGCACACCCCGAGCCTCGTCGCCTACCTCGACGGCAACTCCCTCGGCCGGCCCACCCGGGCCAGCGTGGCCCGCATCACCGAGTTCCTCACCCACGACTGGGGCACCCGCCTGATCCGCGGCTGGGACGAGGCCTGGCTGGACCTTCCGCTGAAAATCGGCGACGACATCGGCCGCGCCGCCCTCGGTGCCGCGCCCGGCCAGGTCTTCGTCGGCGACTCGACCACCGTGCTGCTCTACAAGTTGGCGCGGGC
The DNA here is from genome assembly GCF_004402575.1 of Cryobacterium sp. TMT2-4. Taxonomy (NCBI): domain Bacteria; kingdom Bacillati; phylum Actinomycetota; class Actinomycetes; order Micrococcales; family Microbacteriaceae; genus Cryobacterium; species Cryobacterium sp. TMT2-4. The sequence goes on from NZ_SOGE01000038.1 coordinate 183,122, forward strand.
GGCCGTCGACTACCTTCGCGTCGACGCGGAACCGACGCGCACCGAGATCGTGCTGGACACCGACAACTTCCCCACCGACCGCTACCTGCTCGAGGGCATCGCGGCCGAACGTGGCATGACGCTGCACTGGATCCACTCCGACCCCGCGAGCGGCGTCACAGTGGAGCAGGTGCGGCAGGCCGTGGGCCCGCAGACAGCGCTCGTGCTGCTCAGCCACGTGGCCTACCGCTCCGGTTTCCTTGCCGATATGCGCGAGATCACCGCGGTGGTGCACGCCGCGGGCAGCCTCGTGCTCTGGGACCTCAGCCACTCAGTCGGCTCCGTGGTGGTCGAACTCGACCTGTGCGACGTGGACCTGGCCGTCGGCTGCTCCTACAAATACCTGAACGGCGGCCCCGGCGCCCCCGCGTTCGCCTATGTGCGCAGCGACCTGCAAGACGTTCTCACCCAGCCGATTCAGGGCTGGATGGGAACGAAGGATGTCTTCACGATGGGCCCGGGGTATGTGCCGGCCGACGGCATCCGTCGTTTCATGAGCGGAACCCCGCCGATCGTGGGGATGCTGGCCATGCAGGATTCGCTCGCGATGATCGAGGAGGCGGGCATCGACCAGGTGCGCGCCAAGTCGGTGGCGCTGACCGAGTTCGCGCTGACCCTCGTGGATGTCTGGCTTGCCCCGATGGGCGTGACTGTGTCGTCGCCGCGAGAGCCCACGCACCGCGGCGGTCACGTGACCGTGAACCACCCCGCCATGCGGCAGGTGACGCAGATTCTGTGGGAGCACGATGTGATCCCCGATTTCCGCATGCCCGACGCACTGCGCATCGGCCTGTCCCCGCTGAGCACAAGCTTCGTCGAGACCTTCGAGGGGGTCGCGGCGATCCGGGACGTGCTGCGCGGTGTGCTGCTCGGGCAGAGCGGGCTTGCCGGCGGAGCCAACGGTGGTCTCGGCACCGGCCTGGGCACCGGCCTGGCCGGTGCGCTCGGCGGCCCGGGGGTCGGCCTGTAGGATCGTGGAATCCACCCCCCGACGCCTCCGGAGTTAGCTATGCCAACAATCGTCGTAGAAGTTATGCCCAAGGCCGAGCTGCTCGACCCGCAGGGGAAGGCCGTCGCCGGCGCCCTGGGTCGCCTCGGCAAGACCCGTTTCACCAGCGTTCGCCTGGGCAAGCGGTTTGAACTCACCATCGACGGCCACGTCGACGACACCGTGCTCGCCGAGGTGCAAGAACTCGCCGACACCGTACTGTCCAACACGGTGATCGAGGATGTCATCGGCATCCACGTGCTGGAGGCACCCGCCGGAGAGACGCACTGATGCGCATCGGCGTCGTCACGTTCCCCGGTTCGCTCGACGATCGCGACGCCGCGCGCGCGATCCGCCTGGCCGGCGCCGAGCCCGTCGCCCTCTGGCACGGCGAGCACGACCTGCACGGCGTGGACGCGCTCGTACTGCCCGGCGGCTTCAGCTACGGCGACTACCTGCGCTGCGGCGCCATCGCGAGCCTCTCTCCGATCATGGCGGAGGTCATCAGCGCGGCCAACAGCGGCATGCCCGTGCTCGGTGTCTGCAACGGCTTCCAGATGCTGACCGAGGCGCACCTGCTCGAGGGCGGCTTGATCCGCAACGACCACGGCTCGTTCATCTGCCGCGACCAGAAATTGCGCGTCGAGAGCGCCCTCACCGACTGGACCGGTGGTTTCGCGGCCGGCCAGGAGATCACCATCCCGCTCAAAAACGGCGAGGGCGGCTTCATCGCCTCCGCCGACACGCTCGAGCGCCTCGAGGGTGAGGGCCGCGTGGTCGTGCGCTACGTCGGCATGAACCCGAACGGCTCGCTCAACGACATCGCCGGCATCAGCAACATGCGCGGCAACGTCGTCGGCCTGATGCCGCACCCCGAGCACGCGGTCGAGCCGGGCTTCGGCCCCGACACCGTCGACGCCATGCGCAGCGGCACCGACGGGATCACCTTCTTCACCTCCGTGATCGAACGGATGCTCGTCAGCGCGTAACAGCGTCCGCACCATGCGGTTGTCGGCGCGCCGGAGCGCCGGCGCGCTAGCCTGTCAGGGTGACGTCTAACAGCGGTGTGCGTGTGGGTGCCGCTGTCCGAGGGATGCCGCCTGGCTACTTCGCGTTGGTCATGGCCACGGGGATCATCTCGGTCGGGATGCACCTGATCGGCGTCCAGACGCTCAGCTTCATCCTCATGGTCGTGTGTGCCGCGGCCTACCTGATTCTCGTGGCGCTTACCGGGTGGCGGCTCATCGCCTATTCCGCGGCCTTCCTTGCGGACATGCACGATCCCCACCGCGGATTCCAGTTCTTCACTTTCGTCGCCGGCACCAACGTCCTGGCTGCCCGTCTCGCCATCGAGGGCTGGTTCGGCCTGGCGACAGTTCTCCTCGGCGTGTCCGGAATCACCTGGCTGTTGCTCGGCTACGCTCTCCCGTGGTTCGCGGTCCTGGGCCGCAGCGTGCGCCCCGTGCTCAACGCCGCGAACGGGACCTGGTTCATCTGGGTCGTCGCCAGCCAGTCGGTCGCCGTCGTGGCGGCCTCGTTGGAGCCCGTGTCGGGCGATGCCAGGGCACTGCTCGCAGTCCTCGCGATCTTGTCCTGGTCGGTGGGCATCTTCCTCTACGGTGCCGCGGGTGTTTTCGTATCCTTACGGCTGGTGCTCTATGACATCCGGCCTGAGCAGTTGGACCCGCCCTACTGGGTGTCTATGGGCGCGTGCGCGATCACGGTGCTGGCCGGTGCCCGCATCGTCGAAATGGCGGACGCCCCGATGGTGACCGCGACCCGGGGGCTCGTTGCGGGCGTCTCCGTCATGTTCTGGGCGTTCGCCACCTGGCTCATCCCCGTGCTCATCGCGGTGGGGTTCTGGCGTCACGTCACACACCGAGTGCCACTGCGCTACGAAGCGACGCTGTGGAGCATCGCATTTCCCGTCGGGATGTACGCGGTCGCCGGAATCTACCTGGGCCAGGCCGATGACCTTCCACTGGTCGGGCAGATCGGGACCGTCTCACTCTGGGTGGCTCTCGTGGTGTGGTTGGTCATGTTCACCGCGATGGTCCGCCAGCCGCTGCGGGCAGGTGGACTGTTTCGTGGATCCCCTGACCCGCGGCACCTGACCGTTGAGCCCGCAGTCACCGGCCAACCGAGAAAGTGAGAACCGACCCGTGCAGAAAATTTCGATCGAGGCGTTCGCCCGCGAACACCTGAAGGCAGCCGCAGCCGGCACCAGTGGTCGCGCAGCCGGAACGGTCTTCGGCGGCCACGAGAAGGTGATGCGTCAAACCGTCATCGCGCTGCTGGCCGGGATCTCCCTGAGCGAGCATGAGAATCCGGGTGAGGCGACGGTCTATGTCCTCAGCGGGCGCGTGCGGCTAAGAGCCGGCGACGACGTCTGGGAGGGGCGCGCCGGTGATTTCCTGATCGTTCCGGACGCACGGCACAGCCTTGAGGCGGTCGTAGATTCCACGGTCCTGATGACCGTTGCCAAGAAGGGCTAGAACGCCAGATCGAGGACCGCCGCGACAGGCGCGCAGCGGTCCCCCGTGCCGGTGATCAGGCGATGATCGTCCACGGGTTCTCGATCAGTCGGGTCAGCGTTTGCAGGAACTGTGCGGCCACAGCGCCGTCGATGATCCGGTGGTCCGCCGACAGGGTGTAGCGCATCCTGTGCCGGGCAACGATCTCGTCCCCGACCACGACAGCCTCGCAAGCGGTGCCGCCGACGGCCAGGATCGCCCCTTCGGGCGGGTTGATGATCGCGGTGAACTGCTCCACACCGAACATGCCGAGGTTGCTGATGGTGAACGTGCCGCCCGACATCTGACCGGCTGTGAGCTTCTTGGCGTTGGCCAGGGAGACGAGCTGCTTGGCTTCCGTACCGAGCTGGCTGACGGTCTTCTGGTCCGCGTCCTCGATCACGGGAACCACGAGGCCGTTGCCCGAGGCGACAGCCACACCGATGTTGACGCGGTGGTGCACCAGCATCTCGACGCTCGCGTCGTCGATGTAGGACGCGTTGACCTCGGGGTGCTCGCGGAGGGCGAGCGCGCTCGCCCGAATCAGCAGGTCGTTGATGCTCACCTTCGGCCGACCGGCCTGAACGAGTTGCGCGTTCAGCTCGGTGCGCAACTGCACGAGGTTCTCGGCGTCGGCCGCGGCGGTGACGAAGAAGTGCGGAATGGTGCGGGCGCTCTCACCCAGCCGCCGCGCGATGATGCGGCGCATGTTGCTCAGCGGGATCGCCTCGGACGCGCGCTTGTCGAGGGTGTCCGGTGAGGGTGCGGCGGCTGCCGCGCTCGGAGCGACCACGGTCGCGTTGGGGACGGCGGAGTCGGCACCGGGCGCGGTCGCCTGGGCGAGCAGTGCGTCGGTATCCGAGCGGATGATGCGGCCGCCGGGGCCCGTGCCGCGCACCTGGCTCAGGTCGAGATGGTTTTCCCGCGCGAGCTTGCGCACCAGCGGTGACGCGAAGAGGCGCTCACCGCGCCCGGCGGCGTTCCCGTCCGCATTGCCATCGGTCGGAGGAACTGCCGGTGCGGCCTCGGCCGCCGGCGTAGCCGCCGGTGCGTCGGCAGCGGCGGCCGGCGTCGCCCCCGGCATGACACTCGGCTTGCCGTCGTCCAGCAGTGCGATGGGCTCGCCGATGGAGACCAGCTTCCCCTCTGCCACGAGATGCTCCGAGAGTGTGCCGGCCTCGTAGGCTTCGTACTCCATCGTGGCCTTATCGGTCTCGATCTCGACGAGCAGGTCCCCGACCTCGACCCGGTCACCGGGCTGCTTGTGCCAGATCGCGATCGCGCCTTCCTCCATCGTGTCGGAGAGGCGGGGCATTGTGATTTCGATCATGATTTTTCACCCATCGGGTAGCGGCGGCGACCGACGGCGTCGAGGGTCTGACGGATGGCGCCGATGACGTCCTCCGCCGACGGCAACGCGGCCGTCTCCAAAGGTTTTGAGTACGGGAGCGGCACCTCTGCCATCGCGACGCGTCGAACGGGCGCGTCCAGGTAGTCGAAGGCGCCATCGGAAATCGTGGCCGCGATCTCAGCGCCGATTCCATAGGTCAGCCAGTCATCCTCGAGGATGACGGCGGCATGCGTCTTCTTGACGGACTCCACAACCGTTTCGCGGTCCAATGGACGCAGACTGCGCAGGTCGATGACCTCGATGTCGAGGCCGTCCGATTCCGCGAGCTGCGCCGCGACCTGCGACGCGACGTGGGCCATCCGTGAATAGCCGATCAGAGTGATGTCGCTTCCCTTGCGGGTGACGGCAGCCTTGCCGATTTCGGCCGACACGTCGCCGTCAGGCACCTCGCCCTTGATGTTGTAGAGCGACAGGTTTTCCAGGAACAGCACGGGGTCATCGTCCCGGATCGCCGCGATCAGAAGCGCCTTGGCGTCGGCCGGCGTGCTGGGTGCGACGACCTTCATCCCGGGGACGAAGGCGTAGAAGAGCTCGATGTTCTGCGAGTGGGTCGCACCCAGCTGCTGTCCGCCGCCACCCGGCGTGCGGATGACGAGAGGCACTCGGGCCTGTCCACCGAACATGCCGTAGATCTTGGCGGCGTGGTTCACGATCTGGTCGAGCGCGAGCAGGGAGAAGTTGATGGTCATGATCTCGACCACGGGGCGGAGCCCGAGCATCGCGGCGCCGATGGCGGCACCGGTGAAACCCTCTTCGGCGATCGAGGTGTCCCGCACGCGCTTCTCGCCGAACTCGTCGAGCATGCCCGCGGTGATCTTGTACGCGCCTTCGAAGAGACCGATCTCCTCACCCATCAGGAACACATTCTCGTCACGCAGCATCTCGGAACGCAGCGTGTCGTGCAGTGCCTGGCGATAGGTCATGATGCTCATTGGTTGACTCCGTAGTCGGGGATCGGTGCCGGCTCGAACAGAGGCTGCCCGGGCAACCGATGGGAGTCATTGGCCACGGCTGTGGCGTAGGTGTAGTCGAACAGGGTCGACACATCCGGGAACGGGCTGTTCTCGGCGAACGCCGCCGCCTCGGTTGCCTGAAGGGTTACTTCCTCGTCGATCTTCGCCAGTTCCTGCTCGTCAAGCAGACCGTCCGCGACCAGCTTGGCGGCGAAGGTGTGCACCGGGTCTCGTTCCTTGACCAGGGACATCTCCTCGTCGGAGCGGTACTTGGCCGGGTCGACGACGGAGTGCCCACGCAGTCGTTCCGTCACGACCTCGAGAAGGAAGGGCTTACCGCTGCGAGCCTGAGCAACGGCACGCTGGGCGGCCTCGAACACGGCGACGGGATCGAGCCCATCGACGCGTTCCGACGCCATCCGGTACGCGGATGCGCGCTTGTAGAGGTCCGGCTCAGCCGAAGCCTTGTCGACCGTCGTGGCCATTCCCAGCCTGTTGTTGATGATGACGTAGACGATCGGTAGGTTCCAGAGAGACGCGATGTTCAAAGACTCGTGGAATGCTCCGATGTTCGTGGTGCCATCGCCCATCGTGCACAGCACGATCTCGTCGCCGGCGCGGTAGTCGATGGCCAGGGCGGCCCCCGTCGCCAGCGGGATCTGGCCGCCGACGATGCCGTAGCCGCCCAGCATCCGCTTCTCGAAGTCGAACATGTGCATCGAGCCGCCCCACCCCTTGGACACCCCGTCGGATCGGCCGTACAGTTCGGCCATCACCCGGTTGGGGTGGATGCCGCGGGTGATCGCGTAGCCATGCTCGCGGTAGTTGGTGAAGAGGTAGTCGCTCGGGCGCAGCGCGGACATGAGCCCGACGACCGCAGCCTCCTCGCCGAGATTCAGGTGGCAGTAGCCGCCGATCAGCGCTTGCGTGTAGGCCCGTGCGGCTCGCTCTTCGAACCGGCGGATGAGCATCATCTGGCGGTAGAACCCGGTCAAGAGTTCCCGGTCGGCCGGGGAGACATCGGGTTTTGCGCCCGGGGTCGGCCGATCCGGGGAGGTGGTTGGTCGGGACTGAGTCGCCACGGATGTACGCGCTCGAGTGGTCATGAAAGAACTCCCTGCTCGGCCTTCGTGAGGTCGGAGATCGAAGAGTCGCATCGAATTTTAATGATACGAATTAGTTTCATTCTACATCCGAGAGTACGTTTGCGTTTAACGTTTTTTTGAAGATCCGAAGGGCCGGACATGGACTCAGCGACCCCAGCGAGCCCGGTTCGCAAGCGCGGCCGACCCACGGAGGCGGGGCGCGTCGAGCGTCGAGGCCAGATCCTCGACGCCGCGTTGCCGGTCTTCCTCGAATATGGCTTCGGCAAGGCGACGGTGGACCGGATTGCCGCCGCGGCCCGCGTCACCAAGCGCACGATCTACACCTACTTCGGTGACAAGGATGGCGTCTTCACCGAGATGCAGCGACGCCTGGCCGCGAACGTCAGTGGCGAGCCTCTCCGCACGGAGACGCTGGAATCACTCGCCGCGCGTATCGTGTACGGGTTGCACTCGGCCCAGATGATCGGACTACACCGCCTCGTGATCGCCGAGTCGCTGCGTTTTCCCGAACTCGCCCGACGGCTGCACGACAACGGCGACATGCGCCACATCGCGCGCCTCGCAGACCACATTCGGGCCGAGCACGGCCAGGCGGCCGCTGCCCATGCCGAGCAGCTCTACGCACTGCTGCTGGGCGAAGACTACCGGCGGCGGCTGCTCGGGCTGCTCGAACCGGTGACCGCCGCCGAGGCCGCGGTCCACGCTCGGTCCGCGCTGGCCGTCATCCAGTTGACGACGGCGAGCCCCCTGTCCGGCGCCGCATCGGCAGCGGGTGCGCCGAGTCCGTGATGACGACCCGGTCGTCGATCCTGCCCTGGCGCATCTCATCGAGGACGTCGGTCAGCTCCTCGAGGCGGCCAGTGGCGACAGCCGGGTGGAACACTCCACGGTTGTGGAAATCAGGGCTTCGACAAGGTCACGGCGGGTGCCCCCGATCGAACCGCGAATGGTGAGGCCCTTGAGCACGATGTCGAAGATCGGCGCCGACAGCCCACCGCCGTCAGGCAGCGATGGGCCTCAGCTGCAGCCGCTCGTGCTGCCACAGCTTTCGCAGACGTAGCACGAACCGGCCGGACGCATGGCGGTGCCGCACGACATGCACAGCGGCGAATCCAAGCTGAGACCCTGCTGAGCCTCGAGTAGTTCCGCCGAGGAATGCACCGCTCGAGTCGCCCCTGCAGGCGGCTGGGCCGGAGGCAGCACCTGGCTCGGTGGCGCCGTTTCCGTTGCTTCAGAGCCACCCGCATCGAGCTGGGAAACGCGCTCGGCGGTCGTGAAGATCCCCATCGACGAGCGCGTGGCGAACGGCAGGTGGTCCAGGGCCAGGCGGCGGAAAATGTAGTCCATCATCGACTGCGCCATCCGGATGTCCGGGTCATCGGTCATCCCCGCCGGTTCGAAGCGCAGATTGGTGAACTTCTCGACGTAGGTCGGCAGCGGCACCCCGTACTGTAGGCCGATCGAGACCGCGATGGAGAATGCGTCCATGACCCCGGACAGAGTAGAACCCTGTTTGCCCAGCCGGAGGAAGATCTCGCCGAGTTCGTCGTTGGGGTACAACCCCGCCGTGAGATGCCCCTCGGCGCCGGCGACGGCGAAGGACGTGGTGATCGACGTGCGGGACTTCGGAAGTCGCCGCCGGATCGGCGACGCGGGCTGCACGACCGGCACGGACGCCGGGGCGGCCTTGCCGTCCGATAGGGGCTGACCGACCTTGCAGTTGTCGCGGTAAATGGCCACCGCCTTGAGCCCGAGCTTCCAGCCCTGGAAGTAGACCTCCTCCACTTCGTCGACCGTTGCGCTCTGCGGGAGGTTGACGGTTTTGGAGATGGCTCCGGAGAGGAACGGCTGAACCGCGGCCATCATGCGCACGTGGCCCATCGGCGCGATGGCCCTCTTTCCCATGGCGCAGTCGAAGATCGCGTAGTGTTCCGGTTCGAGCCCGGGGGCACCGATGACCTGTCCGTGCAGGGCGATGTGTTCGACGATCGCTTCGGCGGCCTCCTGCGGGTACCCCAGGCCGCGCAGCGCTCGGGGCACGGTCTGGTTGACGATCTGCATGGAGCCGCCACCCACCAGCTTCTTGAACTTCACCAGTGAGAAATCCGGTTCGATTCCCGTGGTGTCACAGTCCATCATGAAGCCGATCGTGCCGGTGGGAGCGAGAACACTGGCTTGCGCGTTTCGCCAGCCGGACACCTCCCCCAACATCAGGGCCTGCTGCCAGGCCGCCGACGCCCGATCATGGATCTCGCCGCTCATGCCACCCGAGGTCTGCAGGGCGATGTCGGCTGCCTCGTGCTTGCGCATGACTCTCGTGTGGGCCTCCGCATTGCGCGCGAAGCCCTCGTACGGGCCAACCACCCCGGCCAGTTCGGCCGAACGCCGGTAGGCGGTTCCGGTCATCAGGGAAGTGATCCCGGCGGCCACGGCCCTGCCCGACTCGGAATCGTAGGCGTGACCGGCGGCCATCAGGAGAGCACCGAGGTTGGCGTAGCCGATGCCCAGCTGGCGGAACGCGCGGGTCGTCTCACCGATGGCCGGCGTCGGGAAGTCGGCGAAGCAGATCGAGATGTCCATCGCCGTGGTGATCAGCTCGACCGCCCGAACGAAGGCATCCGTGTCGAACACGTCCTCCCCCGGGACGGCGTCGGCGCGCAGAAACTTGAGCAGATTGAGCGAGGCCAGGTTGCAGGACGAGTTGTCGAGCGACATGTACTCCGAGCAGGGATTCGACGCCGTGATCCGACCCGATTCGGGATTGGTATGCCAGTCGTTGATGGTGTCGTCGTACTGGATTCCCGGGTCGGCGCAGTCCCACGCCGCTTGGGCGAGTTGACGGAACAGGCCCGGTCCGTGCACTGACTCGATCTCGCTTCCGTCCTGCCGGGAGGTGAGGGAGAAGCTGGTGCCGTTTTCCACGGCTCGCATGAACTCGTCACTGACCCGAACGGTGTTGTTGGCGTTCTGGTACTGCACGCTCGCCATGTCCGCACCGCCGAGGTCCATGTCGTAGCCGGCATCCCGCAGAGCACGGATTTTGCCTTCCTCCCTCGACTTGGCCTCGATGAATTCCACGATGTCCGGGTGGTCCACGTCGAGCACCACCATTTTGGCAGCACGCCGGGTCGCCCCGCCGGACTTGATCGTGCCCGCGCTGGCATCGGCGCCGCGCATGAACGAGACGGGCCCACTGGCCGTTCCGCCGGAGGAGAGCAGTTCCTTGGAGGAACGCAGTTGGGACAGGTTCACCCCCGCCCCAGAACCGCCCTTGAAGATCATCCCCTCATCGCGGTACCAGCCGAGAATGGACTCCATTGTGTCCTCGACCGAGAGGATGAAGCAGGCGCTGACCTGCTGCGGCGATGGCGTCCCGACGTTGAACCACACCGGGGAGTTGAACGAGAAGACCTGATGCAGGAGCAGCCAGGTCAGTTCCGCACCGAAGACCTCCGCGTCGCCGTCCCCGGCGAAGTACCCGTTCGCCGACCCGGCAACCACATACCGCGTGACCACCCGGTCGAGCAGCTGCTTGAGGCTGGACTCCCGCTCGGGCGACCCGATGGCCCCGCGAAAGTACTTGGTGCTCACAATGGTGGAGGCGTTCGCCGACCAGGTGTCCGGGAACTCGACACCCTTCTGCTCGAAGACGGTTTCGCCATTCTTCCAGTTCGTCTGCACGACATCGCGAAGCTCCCAGACCACCTCGTCGTACGGGTGGACCCCGGGCGTGCTGAAGTGGCGCTCGATGGCCAGTCCGGCACTATGCGCACCCTGATCGCTTCCGTCAGACCCGGCTTCGGCGTTCTGATTCCTGCTACTCACGTTCGCTCCCCACTCTCGACACCCGAATGCCGAATTACTACCAGTGGGCGTCAACTCCTCAGTGAACCACTACATGTAGTGATTGTGTTTTTCTGCTTCGGCTCGGGCGTGTCCTCGACGGGCAGTGCTGCAGAAAAAAGCCCGCCTGGCTGTGCGGAGCAGGGCTGCACGCACAGGCCGGCCGATCAGTGCCGCGCCGTCGGCCAGGACGACGGCCCGCATCAGATCCCCACCAAAAAACGTTGCGCTGCTGAAGGGGAAAATCTGAGCCCCGCGGCGCAACCACGTCGATAGAGGGGTGGTGTTCCGTGCGGTGTGCAGCATCCTGACGGTGGCCGGGCACCCGCGCACCGACGGCAGACAGTCGCACCGGCACGCGAATGCATGAAACGATGGATTTGTCCGGTACCGGCCCAGCTTCGTCAACCTAGTCCGGCGATCAACGGGAGGCCACGAAATGGCAAGAATCTACACCAGAACCGGCGACGCCGGCAGCACCGGGATGCTTCATGGCGGCAGGGTCTCCAAGGGTGATGAACTCATGGACGCGGTCGGCGACATCGACGAAGCGGTGTCTGCCCTCGGTCTGGCGCGAGCGGGATGCGCCGAGCCCGAGCATGCCGCGATCCTGTTCCGCGTGCAGCGCGATTTGTTCGTCGTCGCAGCTGATCTGGTCGTGAACCCAGCTCACCGCGATCGCCTCGTCCCGCGCATATCGCTGGTCGTTCCGGACATGGTCACTGAGCTGGAGGGAATCATCGACGGGCTGGTGACCGCCCGGCCGCTGCGGCCGGTTTTCCTCATCCCCGGGTCGACGCCCACCGAGGCCGCCATCGATCTGGCCAGAACGGTGGTGCGGCGGGCCGAGCGGCACACGGTGCGGGCCGGTGTGGTCGGGCATCCGGTCAGCGACGACGCGCGGCACTACCTCAACCGGCTCTCCGACCTGCTCTACGTGCTTGCCCGGCACTCGGCGGGCCCCGAAACAGAGCCTGCCAGCCACGACTGAGGACGACTCAAAATTGAATTCTCTCCCTCGCCGGTTCCTCCTCCGTTTAGCCTCAGTACCGTTCAGTTAAGCGTTTGAGTGGTGATTTTGGCTCGTGGAGGGGTAGTACACGGTCGCGAGTTCTATCGCGGAGGCCTCGGCCGGATCAAGGATCGTGGTCAGCAGCCGGTCGGCGTCAGGGTTGTCGCGTCCGTCGTCGATCGTGTAGTCCACGACCCGCACGGTCAATGGTGGTGTCGATTGCCGCCCCGGCCCGAGGTCGGGATGATCGTCGCCAGCCAGGACCCGTCAGCGAGGGTCTCCTGATGCCGAGGGCGGAGGTTCGTCTTGACCCACCAGAGCAGGTCAGCGCCCGTCGCTGCCGCTTGAGCCCACAACCGGAAGCCGGAGAAGCCGCGGTCGGCGAGGACCAACATGCCCGGTTCGAAGCGCCCTGCGAGCTCTCGGGAGAGTTCAATTTCCAACGTCGCGCACGGGCCAATCACCGCGTCCAGAATGGCATGCGTTCCGCACTCAGCCAGGGCCACCAGGCGTGCCTGCGGGAAAGCAGATTGTTCGCCCCGGCTGCCCGGCCCCCGGGGGCGAGCAGGTGGTACTCGATCTAGCCGCAGTGCTGCTCGTCGCTCCGCTGCCGCGCACCCGTGCGCTCTGGGCAGCCACACTTGTCACCGGAGTAGCGCGGCACCAAGCCGCGTTGATCGTCGTCTTTCACCACGTGCTCGCCGACGGAGTGGCCGGCCTGGTCGTGCTGGGCGGGCTCGTAGACCAGTCGGACGCTACCGGGACGCCCAGGGCCGTGGGCCCGAAGACGCATGAATCCGATTTCCCGCGGCCGCAAGCATCCATTCGCCAGCTCGCCATCGACGCCTGGACCCGCCGGCTAGGTTCACTGCGAGCTCTCCCCGCTCTGCTGCGCCGCCTCCAGGACGCGGCCCGGGAATTGCGGTCGGTGCGGTGGACGCGCCTGAGGCCAACGTCGCTTAACCGGCCGACCGGCCCGCGACGAGGCCTCGCTACGGTCACGGTGGCGCTGGACGGGATCCGCAACGCCGGTCACGCCCAGAAAGCCACGGTCAACGACGTCGTGCTCACCGCGATCGGTGGCGCGCTGCCGAACTCTCCTGCCACTGGCCAAGGCCCTGCACGAAGGTTTTACTGAGGCAATTTGGGAAAGTCGCGTCGGGTCCGCTGCCGGGTAACGTTCCGACGAGACCGCCCAGGATGCGCCGGTCGATCGCGACGAGTCGCCCGAGTCCCCGCAATAAATTCCTTGGCCGACATTCAGCCCTAGAAGTCGGGCACGTCGGGCAGAAACTACTGCGGGCGCGGGCTGTGCCATCCACCAATAACGTTGTTCCCGACGATCTGCACGACGCCAATGGTCGGCCGGGCGAATCCGGTCAGCATCTAATGGGATTCAATCCTCGCAGAACCCCTAGCCGATACGGAGCGAGGGAGAGCTCCATCGACCGAGTCTCTGTTGCGCGCGGTTAGCCTCCGCGCAACAATGCCCCTCGAACGGCTTATCCGATTAGTTCCACGCCTGGTCTCGGAAATCGCGGATACCGTGCTCGCTCCGGCTCTTCAGCGCCAGCGTGAGCAGATGAATCAGATCGCGAAACCCCCGCTACCGGCGTCGGGTACTTGAACACTCGGTCCGTCCAGCCTTCTGGGCTCATCCGGCGACGAACGCGCCAGCCATGAGGTCAATTTCGCTTTCCGGGATGTTGAGTCGGCGGGCTTCCACGACCCACCCGGAAACAGCGGCCTTGACTTCTAATAGCAGTGCGACGGCGTCTTTCACACGGAAGTACCGAGCCACGTCTAGGAGGGCGGCGGTGTCCGCGAAAAAGGTGTCGTAGTCGATGGACGTGGACAACTCCTTGGGTCCCGCTGCCGGGTTGGGGTTGAGGTCGAACGCGGGAGACAAATCCCAGCTGCGTGTGGTGTCCGACCGGAGGAACCCGTGGTTTCTGAGATGGTCGTCGGTGTTAGAGATCAGGATTGAGAACGCGATCCGGCGCCACAGCTCGCGAAGGTCACGCGTCGCAGATGAGGATGACTGCTCAATGACCTCGGCGATTTCCAAGTAGCTGCGGTGCTCGCCGTCAACTGCTTCGAGCATCGTCATAGCGCTCACATATCCGATGCGACGATCCCCAACTCTGTCGAACCTGTTGAGCAGCAGCACGTTCCGGCCTGCGACACTCATCAATTCAGTGCGCGGCGTTCGAATGCCTGCCCGGCTGGCCAGCGTCAGAGCAAGCTGCTCCCACGCCATGACGTCCCATTCGTCGGAGGCAACACGGGGGAACTTCGCAATGAGCAATGCACCCCGGCCGTTGACAACGGCAGCTTTGGGCCGGGCACCACCGATAGAGCTTCCCGCACGCAGGAGTAGCCGCAACGATTCGTCATCGGGATGGTCGCTCTCAACAGATTCAACAGCGCGGAGAAGTCTCGGCAGGCCGACCAGGTGCGGCACGCTTGCAGCCGCCGGCCCCAGCCAATCAGTGGTCCCCGGACGACGGAACCGGAAGGCGCCCTGACGAAGGTCGTCGCGAACACCGAGCGTGTAATCAAGTTCGCCGAAACTGCGTGCAGCTCCACCGCCTCGTGCGGCACGATGATGTTCGGATCTTTCGATGAGTTTGCGTCCCCAGCGGTCGGGAGCGCAGTCCGTGAACGCCCCGAAAAGGCGACGCCCGTCCGCAGTGTTAAAGGACCCGGATGAGAGGGGTAGTCCCGGATCGACCGAGTACGCGTCTGGTCTGGCCAGATATTCGAAGTCGTAGGTGAACGTGGCGCTCTCGGAGTTGCGTCGACGATGCGCGTAGACCGTGCCGGCACGCACGTCGACACCGTCTATTTGCACCCAGACTTCCGCGTCAGACATCGGCCTGTTTCTTCGGCCGGCTCTGACGCACACGCTGCGGGAGAACTTCCTCGGAGCGAAGCCGGCCGATGTCGCTGCGATAAGGGTCGGCGCTCTCAACGACCGTGTCCATGATTCCAAGTGCCCGGAAGACACGCAGCGCGGTCTCGAGGCTGACGCCTCCCTGCCCTGATTCCAGCTTGTGGAGGGTTGCCCGGCTCATGCCCGCGCGGTCCGCGACCTGCGCAGCAGTCAACCCGAGAAGTTTCCGCCACGTCTGAATGTCTGTGCCAAGTTCACGGAGGGCACGCCGGACGGGGATGGGGGTTAATCGCTTCTCAACCATTGACTCTCCTCCCTAACGTCTATTATTTTATACACTAACGTTTATAAAGCACTTGATACTTCGCCTTAGATTGGTTTCCCGTCTGCGGCGGATCGCAGCGCACCGGACGAGTGTGCCGCGTGTCGGGCGTGTGGCGGGCAGACTCCGGTGCCTTTACGGGCGGAGAGGTTCACGCGTGCCCACATTTGGCAGGAATGTCGGGTGCGGCCCAAGCTCACACGACTCACAAATCGCACCAGACTCACAAGACTCACAAGACTCACGAGGGACTGCCTCGAGTTCAGTTGACTCCAGGGGTGAGTGGTTTCAGGCGGCCGCGCGAGCCGGGCGAATGGCCCCTTCGATCTCCGCGCAGGCGCCTGATGTCTGGCATCGGCGAAGAGTTTCTTCATCCCGCCGTGGCGGAGCAGAGCCATGTCATCGATCGAGTCCGCGCCGGCGAGCATCCCCGCGACCAACGCGGTGACTTTCAACCCTGCGTTCGCCCCGAGGTACCCCGGCAACGTCAATCACCGGCTGGCAAGCTCGCCCAGGCCCGTGGAGGTGGCCAACATCATCGCAGGGACGAGTCCGGCGGCCGACACGAGATTGGTGTCATCGAGGGACGCTGACAAGGCCGTGGACCTATGGAAAAATTGCATCTACGAGATGTCTTTCGTGTCAGTCGAAATGAACCCTGAGTGAGTTCTATTTTTCCTGATCTGGAAGGCATTCTCTGTTTAACGCGCCGTCAACTCCCCAGCCTCACCGGTGGATTGAGGCTTAGGACACCGTGACCAACACCGGGGGGACCGGCAGGCGAGGTGACGGCGTGCGTCGAGCACCCCAGGTTCGCCGCCATCCGGCACGGTCGGGACCGGATGCCGCCGACAGGCCCCCCGGTGGAACCGTGCGTGCTCGGGCGGTCGGCCGTGCACTGACGTCGGTGAACTCCGGGACCGCAATTTCGTGGTCGATGACCGCACCGTCGGCGATGAAAGCCCCACGGCCGATGTCCGTGTTGCTGGCCAGGCGCGCCTCGTTTCCGACAATCGCATCGGCCCCGACATGCACGTTCGCGCCGACGAAGACCCGCGCGCCGATGATCGCCCCGTGGTCGATCCAGCTCCCCTGCCCGATCCACGATTCAGGCCCGACCTGGGCGTCACTTTCCACATACGTTGCGCTCGACACGTAGGCGCTCGGGTTCACCTGGGCACCGGGCGACACCAGTCCACGCCCGTTCTCGTGACGCCGGTACTTCGTCACCTGGCCCTTCTCGAGTTCCACTTCCACACTCATTCTTGCCACTAGCAGTCTCCTCGATCTCATCGTGTGATTTATTAAAAGGATAACTCTGCTTTTAATAACCTGTCCAGGAAAGTTGCCCGGCGATCACGGCGCGGGCGCCGCAGCGGCCCGCCCGAATCATCCGTCGATGTCGCCCGGGCTAGACGGCGCTGGACGGCTCCCACAGGTTGATGCCCATGTCGACGGCGTGCTCGTCGATCGCCGTGATCTCGGCGTCGGTGAACGCGAGGTTGTCGATCGCGGCGATGTTCGTCTCCAACTGCTTCACCGAGGAGGCGCCGACGAGCGCCGTGGTGACGGTTTCGCGTCGCAGCACCCACGACAGGGCGAGCTGGGCGAGCGACTGACCGCGGGCATCCGCGATCTCGGTCAGGGCACGGATGCGCCCCACCGTCTGGTCGTTCACCATGTCGCGGCTCATCGAGCCGGCCTGCGAGGCTCGAGACCCCTCGGGCACCCCGTTCAGGTAGCGGTCGGTGAGCAGCCCCTGCGCCAGCGGGGAGAAGGCGATGCAGCCGACGCCGAGATCGTCCAGGGTGTCGAGCAGTCCGTCTTCGACCCAGCGGTTGAACATCGAGTACGAGGGCTGGTGGATCAGCAGCGGCGTGCCCATCTCGGCCAGGATCGCGGCGGCCTGCCGGGTGCGCTCGGGCGAGTACGAGGAGATGCCGGCGTACAGCGCCCGACCGCTCGTGACGGCCGTGTGCAGCGCACCCATCGTCTCCTCGAGCGGGGTATCCGGGTCGGCCCGATGGGAGTAGAAGATGTCGACGTAGTCGAGGCCCATGCGGCCGAGGGACTGGTCGAGGCTCGAGAGCAGGTACTTGCGGGAACCCCACGAGCCGTACGGGCCCGACCACATGCCGTAGCCGGCCTTGGTCGAGATGACCAGCTCGTCGCGGTGCGGGGCTAAATCCTGCGCGAGGTGCACGCCGAAGTTGCTCTCGGAGCTGCCCTTGGGCGGGCCGTAGTTGTTGGCCAGGTCGAAGTGGGTGACGCCCAGGTCGAAGGCGCGGCGCAGAATGGCGCGCTGCGTCTCCATCGGTGCGGTGCCGCCGAAATTCTGCCAGAGGCCCAGCGAGATCGCGGGTAGTTTGAGGCCGCTGCGCCCGGTGCGGCGGTAGGGCATGGAGTCGTAGCGGGTGTCCGCGGGAAGGTACGTCATCCCTTCAGACTCGCACAGTCGGCTGGGTAGCCCTCTGCCCCACTGATCCGCCGTGTCATCCGTTCGGCCGATGCGCGGCTCCCCCGCAACCCTGCGAAGATCGAAGCTCCCCCTTCTTTCGTCCCGTTCCCCACCCCCTGGAGTGTTCCCCCGTGTCTCCCCGCCTCTTCTACCGCACCATCGCCATCGCTGAGGCGGTGACCTGGACCCTCCTGATCGGCGGCATGCTGCTGAAATACGTGGCGGATGCCGGCGGCACCCCGGTGCGGATCGCCGGCTCCCTGCACGGGTTCGTCTTCATCAGTTACGCCCTGACCGCCGTGCTGGTGGGCCTGAACCAGCGCTGGCCGGTCCGGCTGATGGTGCTCGCCGTCGCCACGGCGATCGTGCCCTACGCAACGGTGCCGTTCGACATCCGTCTCGACCGCAGCGGCCGGCTCGACGGCGACTGGCGCCGCGTCGCCACCGACGACCCGCGCGACCACACCTGGGTGGGCACGCTGCTGCGCTGGATGCTGAACCGTCCGGTGATCCTGATCAGCAGTTTCGCCGTGGCCGCGGTGGCGATCATGACGGTGATGCTGTCGCTGGGTCCTCCCGGCGGGCGCAGCTAGCGGGCGGCCAGGCCGCTGCCAGGCTTTAGCCGGGCGGCCTCGGAACCGGTGCTGGAGCGGCGCGGCGGGTAGACTCGCCAGGTCAAGCATCCGTTATCTCTGGGAGAACGCCACTCGTGACCGCTGTTACCACCACACCCTCCCGCGGCATTGCCGACACCGTTGCAAACGCGATTGCGACGCCCGAGAAAGAGCAGCCGTTCGACGCGCTGGGGCTGACCCCGAGCGAGTACACCGAGATCCGACAGATCCTCGGCCGCCGCCCCACGAGCGGCGAGCTCGCGATGTACTCGGTGATGTGGAGCGAGCACTGCTCCTACAAGAGTTCGAAGAAATACCTGCGCTCGTTCGGCGAGAAGGTCTCCCCCGCCATGAAGAAGAACCTCATGGTCGGCATGGGCGAGAATGCCGGTGTGCTGGATGTCGGCGAGGGCTGGGCGGTCACGTTCAAGATCGAGTCGCACAACCACCCCTCCTACATCGAGCCGTTCCAGGGTGCCGCGACCGGCGTCGGCGGCATCGTGCGCGACATCATCTCGATGGGCGCCCGCCCCGTCGCCGTGATGGACGCCCTCCGTTTCGGACGTCTCGACGACCCCGACACCGCCCGCGTCGTGCACGGCGTCGTGTCCGGCATCTCCTTCTACGGCAACTGCCTCGGCCTGCCCAACATCGGCGGCGAGACCTGGTTCGACAAGGTCTACCAGGGCAACCCGCTCGTCAACGCGCTCTCCGTGGGAGTGTTGCGCCACGAGGACCTGCACCTCGCCAACGCCACCGGCACCGGCAACCAGGTGGTGCTCTTCGGAGCCCGCACCGGCGGCGACGGCATCGGCGGGGCATCCATTCTCGCCTCGGACACCTTCTCCCAAGGCGGCCCCACCAAACGCCCCGCCGTGCAGGTCGGCGACCCGTTCGCCGAGAAGGTGCTGATCGAGTGCTGCCTCGAGCTCTACCGCGAGAAGCTCGTCGAGGGCATCCAGGACCTGGGCGCCGCAGGCATCTCCTGCGCCACCAGCGAGCTCGCCTCCAACGGCGACGGCGGCATGTTCATCGAGCTCGACAAGGTGCTGCTGCGCGACCCCACCCTGACGGCCGAAGAGATCCTGATGAGCGAGAGCCAGGAACGCATGATGGCCGTCGTCACCCCGGAGAAGCTCGCCGGTTTCCTCGCCATCACCGCCAAATGGGATGTCGAGACCAGCGTGCTCGGCGAGGTCACCGACTCCGGCCGGCTCATCATCGACTGGCACGGCGAGGAGATCGTCAACGTGGACCCGCGCACCGTCGCGGTCGACGGGCCGGTCTACGACCGCCCGGTCGCCTACCCCACCTGGCTCGACGCGCTGCAGGCCGACAGCGCCTCCGCGCTGCCCCGCCCGACCTCACCCGAGGTGCTGCGCGAGCAGTTCCTGGCCTTGCTCGGCTCGCCGAACCTGGCCGACCCGAGCTGGATCACCGACCAGTACGACCGCTACGTGATGGGCAACACGGCCCTCTCGTTCCCCGACGACGCGGGCATGATCCGGATCGACGAGGAGTCGGGCCTCGGCTTCGTCATCGCCACCGATGCGAACGGCCGTTATTGCCAGCTTGACCCGTACCGCGGCGCGCAGCTCGCTCTGGCCGAGGCCTACCGCAACGTGGCCGTGACCGGCGCGGTGCCGGTCGGCATCAGCGACTGCCTCAACTTCGGTTCGCCGGAGAACCCCGAGGTGATGTGGCAGTTCGCCCAGACCGTCGACGGTCTAGCCGACGGATGCCTGGCGCTCGAGATCCCGGTCACCGGTGGCAACGTGTCGTTCTACAACCAGACCGGCGACCAGCCGATCCACCCGACCCCTGTGGTCGCCGTGCTCGGCGTGATCGACGACGTCGCCCGCCGCGTGCCCAGCGGCTGGCAGGACGACGGCCACAACATCTACCTGCTCGGCGTGACCCGCGAGGAACTGGACGGCTCGGCCTGGGCCGAAGTCATCCACGACCACCTGGGCGGGCTGCCGCCCGTCGTCGACCTGGCCGGCGAAGCCGCCCTGGCGGGGCTGCTGCACGCGGCGTCGATCGAGGCGCTCATCGACAGCGCCCACGATCTCAGCTCGGGCGGGCTGGCGCAGACGCTGGCCGAAGCGGTGCTTCGGTTCGGGGTCGGAGCCCGCGTGTGGCTCGGCGACATCTGCGAGCGCGACGGGATCGACGCATCCGTCGCCCTGTTCTCGGAGTCGGCCGGGCGCGTGATCGTATCGGTTCCTCGGGAAGACGACGTGAAGTTCCTCGGCCTCTGCGAGGGGCGAGGCTACCCGGTGCTGCGCATCGGCGTGACGGACTCGACCTCGGCGAGCCTGGAGATCCAGGACCACTTCACGGTGTCGCTCGCCGACTTGCAGACGCGTCACCGCAGCACCCTCCCCTCCCGTTTCGCGCAGTAGGGGTTCCTCCTCCGCCCGTTCTCCCGCTCCCCTCCGACCGACCGACCCCGTTTCGCCCCTGCGTGCGACCAATCGGCCGCCATCGCCGGGATCAAAGTGGCACTTTCCGCGCACGCGCGAGCGCCTGCGGTCGGCGCCTGTGGATAGAGCACCGTGCGAATCGCAGTGGGTGGCATCATCGTGCGATGAGACCGCCTTCTGAGCTGCCGGCCGAGCTCGGTGATGGGCCGTTTTCCGTCGCCGACGCTCGACAGCGGGGAGTCAATTCCGGGCGACTGCGGCGCAGCGACCTCGCGCGGCCCTTCCACGGCGTGCGGGCGCCTGTGGGGCGCGGCCCGTCACCGGCCCCCATCAGCGACGCGGACAGGTGGGCACGGATCCGTGCAGCAGCGCGCACCCGGGCCTATGACTACGCGGTGCGGATGCCGTCAGATCAGTTCTTCAGCCACGCGACGGCCGCGCTTCTCCACGGGCTGCCTCTCCCCGCGCGACTCCTCGAGCGGTCAATCGTGGATGTAGGCACAGGCATTCGGACCCGGCGCCGCCGGGGCAAGGGCGTGCGCGGACATCTGATTCCGCTGGACCGGGTGCGCGTCGTTTCGGTGGGACACCTCGCCGTCGCTTCAGCGGTCGACGCGTGGGTCCAGCTGTCGACGGTCCTCACCCTCGATGAGTTGATCATCATTGGCGACTCCCTCGTGCGCCGCCAGCGGCCTACGGCCACGATGGCGGAACTTCACCTGGCCGTTGCGCGGCACGCGGGCTTGCCCGGTGCCTGTCGTCTCCGCGAGGCCCTCGCCCTGGTCCGTCCGCGCACCGATTCTGCAAAGGAAACAGTGCTGCGACTTCTCATCGTGCGGGCAGGCCTGCCGGAGCCGGAAGTGAACCTGACCCTCGTCAATCGATACGGCGCCTTCATGGCCTTGGGTGATCTCGCCTACCTGCGCTACAAGGTCCTGATCGAGTATGACGGCGGCCAGCACCGCGAAGACGAACGACAGTTTCACCGCGACATCGACCGGCTGGACGAGCCCATGGAAGAAGGGTGGCGGGTCATCCGTGTCAACAAATCCCACTCTCCCCATGCGGTCATCGCCCGAATTCGCACCGCCCTTCTCGATCGCGGTTGGATCCCCTAAATCCCACCTCCAGCCCCACACCCTCTCCAGGGGTCGCGTGCGCTAGAAACGCCGCCATTCCCCGTCATATGGCGGCGTTTTGAGCGCACGCGGGGCCGTGCAGCGGGGCGCCCGCTAGATCGAGAAGGGGGCGCCGAGGTGGAGCTCCGAGCGTGACCAGAGCGACTCTGCGACCGCGGGGTCGAGCGAGGTGCGCGTGGGCTCCTGCAGCGTCGGCAGGCCGCGCGTGAGATAGCGAGGGCCGTAGTAGTCGCCGCCACGGGCATCCGGGTCGACGGCCGCACTCACCGTGGGCCAGGCCCCGGCGTCCTTGCCCTGAGCACCGAAGGACTGCAGGATGTCGGCGAATCGGCTCGCACGCGACGGCTGATTGACCCCGCGGATGCCCGGCGTCAGACCCGAAATCGAGTAACCGGGGTGTGCCACGAGGCTTTGCACCCCGTCAGTGCCGCCGGCTCCGGCCGCCCGCAGCCGTCGATCGAGCTCGAAGCCGAACACCTGCATGGCGATCTTCGACTGCGCGTAGGCCTTCCACCGGTTGTAGCCGGACTCCAACTGCAGGTCGAGCAGCGGCGAGTCCAGCAGCCGCGAAATCATCGACCCGAGCGCGACGACCCGGCTGCCGGGCGTGCGCCGCAGAGCCGGCAGCACCCGCGCGGTGAGCGCGAAATGGCCGAGGTAGTTGGTCGCGAAGACCAGTTCGTGCCCGTCGGGGCTCAGCTCGCGCGTGCGCGGCGGGTGCACGATGCCCGCGTTCAGGATCAGCCCATCGATCCGCGGCAGCTCCAGCAGCGCGTCCGCGGCACGGTGTACCTGGGTGAGGTCGCTCAGGTCCAGCGGTATCGCCGACACGGATGCCCCGGGCACCCGGGCGTGGATGGCCGCGACCGCGGCTTCCGTCTTCGCGAGATTGCGGCAGGCCAGCACGACGTGGGCGCCCGCGGCGGCGAGTTGCTCGGTGGTGAAGTAGCCGAGGCCGGCGTTGGCGCCGGTGACGACGAAGGTCTTCCCGAACTGGGCCGGAAGGGCGCGCGACGCCCCGGGGAGCGCGGAGGTCTGAGAAGTCATGAGGTGGCCGGCGACGTGGTGGCGGAAGAATCGGGGCTGGTGCCCACGACCGGCCGTGCGACATCCGTTCGTGCCCCCGCAGCTCGCGGCGCGGACCCGTTCGCCGACTCGGTGCCGGCGATCTTCTCGTGGTGGTGGATGACCTCGGCGATGATGAAGTTCAGGAACTTCTCGGCGAAGGCCGGGTCGAGCCGAGCCTCCTCGGCCAGTCCGCGCAGTCGCTGGATCTGCAGCAGCTCCCGCTCGGGGTCGGCGGGGGGCAGGCCGTGCGCGGCCTTGAGCCGTCCGACCTGCTGGGTGAACTTGAACCTTTCCGCCAGCAAGTGGATCAGCGCGGCGTCGATGTTGTCGATACTCTGACGGATGCTGCCCAGTTCGTCGATCGCTTCCTGCCCCGCGCCGGCGGGCAATTCCTCGTGTGCAGCCATGGTTCGACGATACCGTTTCGCGCGCGGTGACCGCACGACCGGCACTGCCCGCCGTCTTCGATGGAGGCCGCGGGCTACTACCCGGAAGCGGTCACCCGCTCCAACGCATTCCACGCCCGCTCCGCCGAGGTCGACAGTTCCGGTCGACTTCGCCCGGCGCGCGAGTCGATCTCGACCGGAAGTGTCGATTCCGGCGCCATACCGGTCGCCATTAACTCCGTGACCACTGCAGCGGCGCGGGCGACTCCGCCGACCCGGCCGCCCTCACCGGCCGCGCCAACCGCCGCGCCGACCCCGCCCGCCCAGGCAAGCGCAGCCGCCGCTGGGTCAGCAGGATGCCGAGCAGCACCAGCGCCGCCCCGGCCGGCTCGTGCCACGAGAAGGTCTCCGAGAGCACGAGCACCCCCAGCAGCACCCCGACGACGGGTGTGACATACGTCACCGTCGACGCGTTCGTCGGTCCCCAGGCGCGCAGCACGTTGATGTGCCAGATGTAGGCCACGCCAGTGCCGAGCGCGCCGAGAGTGAGCAGTCCGGCCACGATCGGCACGGTCAGTGCCACCGGATGCGCCGCCACCACCGGGGTGGCCACAAGCATGATCGCCCCGGCGATGCCGATGTTCAAGAACGCGAAAGTCGCGGGGGCGATCGGCCGGCCGCTCAGGAACCGGCGGGTGTAGCCGAACGTGAAGCCGTAGCAGACCGCCGCGCCCAGGCAGGCCAGCTGGCCCCAGAGGTCGCCGGTCAGGGCCGCGTAGCGCCACGGCGCGATGATCACGACCACGCCGGCGATGCCCACGAGGATGCCTGCCACCTGCCCGCGCGCGAGCCGCTCCACCCGGAACGCGAGCGTCGCCATCACCGCGGTCATGATCGGCGTCACGGCGTTGTAGATGCTGGCCAGACTCGACGACACGTACTGCTCCGCCCACGCGAACAGAAGGTGCGGCACGACGCATCCGGTGATCGCGATCACCAGGAAATGCAGCCAGACCATCTTCTCGCGCGGCAGCACCGGCCCATTGGCCACACGCGGACGGCTGGTCAGCACGATCAGGCCGAGCGTGAAACCGCCGAGCACCAGCCGCGACCACGCCACCTGGCCGAACGTGACCCCCTCGAGGGCCACTTTCATGAACAGGAAACTGGATCCCCAGACCACACCCATGCCCAGGAACTGCAGGGTGACCCGGGTTCGTCCGGCGGCGGGAACGTCTCTCACCTGCCGACTGTACCGCGCCCCGCCGACACTCCGCACGGGTGCCGGACTGGTGCCGACCGCCGCGGCCGAAAGCCGCCGATCATTGGCAATGAGTGACCCGCCGCGCGCGCGAACGAATTCGACGGAGATTTTCACGAAAACGGATGCTGCGGGCCGGTTTTCGGCTCTTGGCGGCAAAATCTCCGTCGAATTCGTTCGGGCATCGAGCACGGAACCCACTCCGCACGGACGCGCTCGACCGCGGCCCGCTGCACGCACCGAAGCGCGCCGGAACGCGCCGGAGCACGCAAACGGGCATCCGGCGGTGCCGCCGTCAGGCCACGTCTCTCGTCTCGAGCGGCCGCACCCGGTACTGAACCGAACGCGCGCCGTACCCGTCGAGCCGCGCCCGCAGCCCGGCCCGCACCCGAGGCCACTCGCTGTCGAGGATCGAGTAGATCACGGTGTCCCGCCAGCTGCCGTCGGCCCGCCGCCGCTCCCGGCGGATAATCCCCTCATGCGTGGCCCCGATGCCCGCGATAGCCGCGCAGGACCGCACGTTCATCACATCCGCCTGGATCTTCACCCGCCCGAACCCATGGTCGAAGGCCAGCCCGAGCAGTAGTAGCTTCGTCTCCGCGTTGACGGCGGTGCCCCAGACCCGCGGATCGTAAGCGGTCCAGCCCACGTGGGCCGACTCGTGTTGCAGGTGCAGGTCGCCCAGCGTGGACATGCCCACGAGGTCACCGGCGTGCGGGCCGCCGGCTAAGCGCACCGCATAGGGCAGTCCCGCCCAGTGAACGTAGGCATCCGCCCAGTCGGTGAACTCGGCCGGGTCCGTGCGGAGCCCGCCCGGGCCACCGCCAAAACCGCCGTCGAAAACCATTGGATGCGCGATCGCGCCGTGCAGCTCGGACAGCAGCGCACGGGTGAGAGGTTCGAGCCGCACATAGTGGCCCACGATGGCGATGCTCTGAGGTCGTTCGGCAGTCATGCCGACACTGTGGCAGCGCCAGGTTGCCACCGAATGAACGGCAGCGGTCAGGTCGGCGCGAACGAATTCGACGGAGATTTTGGCGAAACCGGATGCCGCGGGCCGGTTTTCGCCCTCCAGCAGCAAAATCTCCGTCGAATTCGTCAGGGCACCGAGCGGAGGCCTTCAGCACCGCCCGCAGCCCGCCGTTGACAGCCCGTGGCCCGCGGCCCACAGCCGCGCTTGCCTCAGTCGACGAGATCGTGGCGCGAGATGATCTCCTCGCGGCCAGGACCGACGCCGATCGCCGAGATGCGGGCGCCGCTCATCTTCTCGATCGCGAGCACGTAGGCCTGCGCGTTCCGCGGCAAGTCCTCGAAGGTGCGGGCGCCGGTGATGTCATCGGTCCAGCCGGGGAAGTCCTCGAAGATGGGCTTTGCGTGATGGAAGTCGGACTGCGACACGGGCACCTCGTCGAAGCGCACGCCGTCGACGCTGTACGCGACGCAGACGGGAATCGTGTCCAGGCCGGTCAGCACGTCGAGCTTGGTCAGCACGAAGTCGGTCACCCCGTTGATGCGGGCCGTATAGCGGGCGACGGGCGCGTCGTACCAGCCGCAGCGGCGCGGGCGCCCCGTGGTGGTGCCGAACTCGAAACCGTTGGCGCGCAGGAACTCGCCCGACTCGTCGAACAGTTCGGTCGGGAACGGGCCGGCGCCGACGCGGGTCGTGTACGCCTTGACGACGGCGATGATCCGGTCGATCCGGTTCGGGCCGATGCCCGAGCCGGTCACGGCGCCGCCGGAGGTCGCGTTCGAGGAGGTGACAAACGGGTAGGTGCCGTGGTCGACATCCAGCATCGTGGCCTGGCCGCCCTCGAAGAGCACGGTCTTTCCGGCGGTGAGGGCCTCGTGCAGCAGCAGGGCGGTGTCGGCGACCATCGGGCGCAGACGCTCGGCGTAGCTGAGCAGGTCCTGGACAATTTCGTCGACCGTGATCGCGCGACGGTTGTAGACCTTGACCAGCAGGTGGTTCTTCTGGGCCAGGGCACCCTCGACCTTCTGGCGCAGGATGTTCTCGTCGAACAGGTCCTGCACGCGGATGCCGACGCGGTTGATCTTGTCGGCGTAGGTCGGGCCGATGCCACGGCCGGTGGTACCGATCTGGCGCTTGCCGAGGAAACGCTCGGTGACCTTGTCGACCGTGCGGTGGTACTGGGTGATGATGTGAGCGTTGGCGCTCACCTTGAGTCCGGACACGTCCACGCCGCGGGAGATCAGCGCGTCAAGTTCTTCGAAGAGCACCTCAATGTCGACGACCACGCCGTTGGCGATGATCGGCGTGACACCGGCGGTGAGGATGCCTGACGGCAGCAGGTGCAGCGCGTACTTCTCGGTGCCGATGACCACGGTGTGGCCGGCGTTGTTTCCCCCGTTGAATTTGACCACGTAGTCAACCCGGCTGCCGAGGAGGTCGGTGGCCTTGCCCTTGCCCTCGTCGCCCCACTGGGCTCCGATCAGAACGATCGCTGGCATTTAGTTTTCTCCTCGGATAAAGAACGCCTCGGTGGGCGGGGCCGGGTCGGTGGCCCGGTAGCCGTCCGGTGTGCTGGTCTCCTGATCAAGGCGGCTGATCACCGTGGGATCGGCGCCGTTCAGGA
Organism: Cryobacterium sp. TMT2-4; assembly: GCF_004402575.1. NCBI lineage: Bacteria > Bacillati > Actinomycetota > Actinomycetes > Micrococcales > Microbacteriaceae > Cryobacterium > Cryobacterium sp. TMT2-4. Next base: position 210,151 of record NZ_SOGE01000038.1, read on the forward strand.
AGGTGGTGAGACGGTCGAACTCGTTCTGTTCATTGATCTCGCCCGCGGCCCGGCGCAGCGCATAGAGCGCCCGCAGGACTCCGCGATTGGGTTCGTGGGTCCAGCGCACCGGGCCCTGGCCGTGCCAGCCTGCCTTGCGGAGCGCGTCGAGGCCGCGGTGGTAGCCCACGCGCGCATAGGCGTAGGACTCCAGGGTTCGACCCTCGAGGTACGTGGCGTCGGCCAGCACGGCCCACGCCAGGGAGGACGTCGGATGGGCCTCCACCACGCCGGAAATACTGCCGCTATCGGCTCGGCGGAGCGCCTCGATCACCTCCGGTTCCGCGGGAAGAAGGGTCTCGGGCTGCTCAATCAAATTGTCGCCGGTCACACTCGATCCTAACAAGGCCCGGACCGCTCCTCGCCGAACAGGCCACCGGAGAGGGAACCGAGGATGGCCGCGGCGACCTCGTCCCGCGGCCGGTCCGGTTCGAAAACGAGCCATTCCAGGCCCGCCATCAGCACGGCACCGAACACGCTCGACGCCATCAGACCGCAGGTCGCGTCGGCACGGCTGCCCGGCTTCGCCTCCGCGATCGCGTCGGCGAACACGGCGAGGGCCTCGTGCCGTAGCGCAAAGAGCGACTTCTGCCAGGTGCGGTCGGTGCGGAAGATCTCCGCCGCCATCAGCTTGGACAGTGCTGTGTTCGCCGCGATCCGGTCGAGCAGCGCGCGCACCAGCGCCTCGAGGGCCGCGCTGCCGTGCAGGCCGGCCGACGCGGCGCGGAGGGTTTCGGCGAGCGCGCCGACCCCCTCCTGCAGCAGTTTCTCAAACAGTTTGTCTTTGGAGCTGAAGTTGTAATACAGGCTGCCCTTGGCCACCCCGGCCCGCTCGGCGACCTCATCCATCGTGGTGCCGCTGATGCCCTTGGTCGCGGCCAGCTCCAGCGTGGCGTCGAGGATGGCGCGTTTCGTTCCGGTGGCGCGTGCCATTGGAGTTCCTTTCCACGGGCAGGTTCGGTGCCGGCAGGTTCGGTGCCGGCAGGTTCGGTGCCGGCAGGTTCGGTTCGGTGCCGGGGCCGCGCTAGATGGTCAGTTCGGGGTGCAGCCGGCCCACGGTCCAGATCCTCTGGCGGCCGGCGCTCCAGGCGCTGATCGCGATCGAGCCGACCAGCATCACGGCGAGGACGGCAACCGAAACCCACAGTCTAGAGTCGATGCCTCCGGTGATCAGTTCGCGCAGCCCGGTCACGACGTACGACGCCGGCATGAACGGATGCAGCACCTGGAAGAACACGGGCGTGGTCTCCACCGGATAGGTGCCGCCCGACGAACTCAGCTGCAGCATGAGCAGCACGAGGCTGACCACGCGGCCGGCCGCGGTGCCGAGCAGGATGATGAACATCTGCTGCAGAGCCAGGAAGGCGAGCGTCGTCAGGTAGAGGAACGCGCTCATCCCGAACCAGTGTTCGGGCTGCAGGCCGATGCCGTAGACCAGCACGAGCACCATGATCACGACCTGGGCGAGCCCGATGGCCATCGCCGGCAGGAAGCCGGTCATGGTCGAGCGCAGCCCGGAGGCGGCGCTGGCGAGGGCCCGGGTGGGCAAAGCCCGCAGGATCAGCCAGGTGATCAGCCCGCCGACGAAGGTGGCCAGGGCCAGGAAGAAGGGTGCGAACCCCTCGCCGAAACTGTCGGAGGCGTTCTCCCACTTCTGCACGAGCGTGACCGGGCTGGCGATTACGGCCGTCTTCTTTGCAATCTGGTCCGCGGTGAGGTCGGGCGCACTTTGCCCGCCCGTGGTGAGGGAGTCGGCGAGGGTGCCGCTGCCGGCGGCGAGTTCGGCGGCGCCGGTGTTCAGGCTCACGCCGCCGTCGACGAGCTGCCGGGTGCCGTCGGACAGTGACCCCGTGCCCTCGCCCAGCAGCTCGCTGCCGGCGAGTACGGAGTCCGCCCCGGAGGCCGCGGTGGCGGCCCCCTCGGCCAGGGAGGCCGCGCCGGCCGAGAGTTGCCCGGCACCGGTGGCCACCTGGGCGGCGCCGGAAGCCCCGGCGATCAGCTTGCCGGAGAGTTCCCCGGCTCCGGTGGAGAACTGGTCGCTGAGCCCGGCATAGGTCTGGGTCTGGGTGAGCGCGCCTTGGGCACCCGCGTTCACGGCGCCGGCGCCGGCGTCGAGGTGCTCCACGGCCGGCAGGAACGCCGACGCGGGGGTGCCTTCCGGTGCCGCCTGTATCTGCAGGAGCAGGTCGTGCAGTCCGGTCGACACCGAGGCGGTGCCGCCGGCCAGCGTGCCGGTTCCCGCGGCGATCTGGTCGGCGCCGTCGGCGAGCTGCACCGATTTCTCGGAGAGGGTCGCGGCACCCGTGGCGGCGGCCTGCATCCCCTCGGACACCTGCACGGTGCCGTCGGAGAGGGTCACCGAGGAGCCGGCGAGCGCCCGGGCGCCGTCGGACAGCGTGTCCAGTCCGGTCGCCAGGGTGCCGGCGCCGTCGGTGAGGCGCGCAACGCCGTCATCGAGGGTGAGCGCTCCCTCGGCAAGGGCATCGAGGCCGACCAGGAGGGAGCCGGTCCCGGCCGACGCTGTGGTGAGCCCGTCGAACAGCCGGCCGGCGCCACCCGCTGCCGAACGGATGCCGTCACCGGCCTCGTTCACCCCCACCAGGAGCGCATTGACGGTCTGGTCGCCGATCTCGGTGGCGACCGCGTCCCGCAGTTGAACCATGGCCTGCTTGCCCATGGTCGTGGCGAGAAAACTGTTGCTGTCGTTGTAGTCGACCTGTACGGTGGCCGAAAGCGGGGTGTCGGTGCCGGCGGAGACGGCGCTAGCCGAGAAGTCGCTCGGGATGGTGACCGAGAAGTAGTAGTCGCCGTCCCTGACGCCCGCGGCGGCATCCGCCCCGTTCGTCACGGTCCAGCCGAGCTCGTGGCCGTCGACCAGCTCGTCAACCAGATCCTGGCCGGCGGTGACCGGTTCGCCGTCCCGGCTGGCGCCGGCGTCTCCGTTGACGAGCGCCACGGGGAGGTGGTCGAGTTCGTGGTCGGGCGCCCAGAAGGCCCAGAGGTAGAGCGCCCCGTAAATGAGCGGGATGAACATAAGCACGACGAGGGCGATCTTGGGCATCTTGCCCTTGCCGAAGCGGTGCAGTTCGGTGCCGGAGGAGAGGAAGGCGAACATTCAGCGGGTCTCCTGATTCAATGGGAGGGCCGGGGTCATCCCGGCCTTGGTCATCACGACAACGGCCGGGTCGATGCCGAGCTCGGCCCACATCTCGGTTTCGGGCGCGGTCGCGGACGCGATCACGCTGGTTCCGGCGGCGGCGACACAGGCGAGGCGCTGCCAGAGGATGCGCCGGGACTCCGGTGCGTGCACCTGCTCGACCTGGTCGAAGAAGAGGATGCTCGGTTCGTTCATGACCGCGAGCGCGGCCCTCAGCAGCACGGTCTGCACCTCATTGAGGTCCCAGATCACGGTGTCGGCAGCCGGAATCGGCACGCCGCCGAACACGGGGGCGCAGACGCGGCGCACCTCGGTGTCGTCGACCGAGCGGATGAACGACCACCAGGGGGAGATCCAGGCCGTGCGCTCACGGATTGCGGCGCCGACGGTGACCGATTCCTCGAGGGTGTCGATGTCGTGGAAGCCGGAGATGCCGGTGCGCTTCTGCACCCGGCGGGCCCGGCGGGGCAGCTCGTGGCCAAGCACCTCGAGGGTTCCCTCGCTCGGCTTCATGCGACCGGCCAGGGTCAGCATCAGGCTGGTGCGGCCGCTGCCGGTGGGGCCGCAGAGCACGGTGAGGCCGGTGCCGGCCTCAAAGCTCAGGGGCCCGTAAACCGAGCCCCGCTTGAATCGCAGGGCCAGGTCGTGCGCCCTCACTGTCGACTGCACGTCGATCCTCTCGTTTGTACTGACTAGTCAGTATAGAACAAGGGATCGACGTGCCGCGTGCCACGGCTCAGGCCGGCGCGCCCCGGGTGCCGCCCGGACGGTGACGTGGCCTTCGCCACGTTGAACGCCGTTCTGGCCGCGGCTAAGACTCCGGAGTACCGGATGCTGCGCGACGACGCGGGAATGTCACCGCGTCGCCGCGGCTGGGAAGCTTCGCGAGCTCGGCCTCCGCGGGGGTGGGAGCTTCGGCCGGGGCCGGGAGGGTCGACCAGCGCAGCAGAGCGGCGGCGCTCGTCTCCGCCGGAAGCTCCCCGGGAGACACCACCATCACCCGCGCATCCGTCAGCATCGCCGCCCGGATCAGCGCGTCGGCGGCCGGCACCGAGCCGAGCTCACTTGCGCCGAGGGCATCGGCCGAGGTGGCTGCCAGCCACGGCTCGCGGTCGAGGGCGATCAGAGTCGTCCCCGCCATCCGGTCCGGGGCCAGCATCAGCACATCGACCTGGCCCTGCTGCAGGGCCCGCACCACGGCCGCGAAGTCGAGCTCGGAGAGGCCGCTGCCCTGTCCCGTCCCCAGCCGCTCGAGGGCGTCGTACTCCTCCTGCGCGAGAATCGCCGCGAGGTGGCGATTGAGGTCACCTTCGAGTTCCTCCTGCGTGGCACCATCCGGGCGGGTGTTCGTGGCAACGACGTGCAGCACCTCGCGGCTGGCGGGAGAGAGCTGGTCGACGAGCAACTGGCGGGCACGCACGTCGCCGGTGAGCACGAGCAGCTCGGCCTTACTGTCCCGCACGACCTCGTCGATCGCGGCAGCGATCTGGCCCTCGTTGCGCTTCCACACCTCCTCGGTGCGGTGCTGATAGCGCCCGTTCGCAAGGAAGTCGTCTTCGGAACCCACCTTCGTGAGAAACTCCGTGTCGCCCTCCACCTTCACCTTGGAAACCGGGTGCGAGCGGCTGAGCCGGTAGAGGGTGACCTCGCCGCCGTCGCGCCCGGCCTCGGCCACCACGTACCTGAGGTCCCGTGGGCGGTGGATCAGCAGGGGGATCAGAGCGGGCACCGGCCCGTAGGAGACCAGCAACTCGCCGAGCGGCTCCCCCGAGAGCACCTCGTTGAATTCGACCACGCCCTGCCGCACGAACATCAGCCTGCCTATCGAACCGCCCACGCCCGGCGGCTCCTCAATCAGCTCGATGATGGTGCTGATGTCGATCTCCGGGGCACCGGCATCGGTCAGCGCCTCCCGCAGGGTGCGCTGGCGCAGGGAAGAGGTTCGCCGGGGGTTCTGCGCATCCTGGGTCACGTCAACGTAGGCACTCGACACCGAACCGGATCGACGGTATAAGTCCGCGAGCCCCTCATTACCGAAATCAGCCATTGCGGAGTCCTTTCTGTGGCAGTTTATCAACCACGGTATCCCCGGGTTCCGGCGTTCACAACCCTGCCGGACGGTCCGCAGCGGAGCGGAAAAGCTGCCCCTCTCCGGTCGTTACAGGGCGGTCTGCTGGTGCGTCGCGACGCACCAGCCGCCGTCGGCGAATACGTAGGTCGTGGCCGCGTTCGCCTCGATCACCTCGTCGCCGCGGTGGGCCAGGAGCCGGTAGACGAGCACCCCGGCGTGTTCGTTCTGGCGCACCACGGCCGGCTCGCGGAGCTGGTAGCTCGTGATGGCGGGCATCTCCTTGAAGAAGGCGATCGCTTCGTTGCGGGTGACGATCCTGCCCGGCAGGATCAGCAGTCCGTCCGCGGTCATCGTTCGCCGGTAATAGTCTCCGCCGCGGCCGGCGAGAATCGCCTGCCACCCTTCGTGCTCTTCGTGAAGGAGGCGGGCGGGCAGATCGTCAGTGATCGCAGTCATGACCCAACGCTAGCCCCTCAAAGCACCGACTGAGCCTCTGGGAGCGGGACTGAGTTCTGGATCTGCGGCCGGGCGAGCCGCCCGTCAGTACGGCGCCGGGTCGAGCTCGGGATCGGGCTCAGACTCGGGCTCGGGCTCGGACTCAGCCGCAGGCGTGCGCGGTTCCGGTGCGGGTCTCGGCACAGGCGACGCCGAGCGGATGACCGTGGCCGGCTCACTCACGAACGTGCGCCCGGTCGGCGACGTCCACTCAAGCGTGCCGTCACCGAGGTGCAACACCCGCCA